>JBGSUF010000048.1:0-7996 GCA_041736285.1 Hyphomonadaceae bacterium
CGCCGTCATCCATGTGCCGTCCGCGCCGGCCACATCGCCCGAGCCGGTATTCCCGACCGCCGGGTCAACCACCATCGTCACCAACGCGCCCGGAAGCGCCGTCTCAAGGTCCAGCCGCACCAGTAGCGCCTGCCGGTCCGGATCGGCGACAACTGTCTGGCGCAGGGTGAAGCTGCCATCATCGGCCACTTGCGTCAGCACATAGGCCGGCGCGACCGGATTGCCCGCGCCGTCGGTCGCCAGATAGGAAACGCTGGACGTATAAGCGAGAGCGTCTTGTCCGGGCACGGCCACGGCAAAGCGGATCTCGCGGATCTGCGCCTCGTGGATGAGGCCCCACATCACCTCCGTGATCCGGTCCTGCGAGAGGGAGAACCAGACCTTCGACACGTCCCCCGTGACCGCGTCCGAGGAATATGTGCCGTCCAGATAGGCTTCGTAGGATGTGCCGACCCCGAACTTGCGCGCGCTGGACCAGCGCGGCGCAGCGACAGGCGATTGCACCACGCGCTCAAGCTCTTTTTGCTCCCCGGCCGCCGCCGAACCACCCTCACCGCCGCCCGAACACCCCGTCAGGAGCGCCGCCAGCACGCCAATCATCCCGTAACGCATCGTCCAATCCTCCCGTACGCGGCTCTCCGTGTTCATGTCCGCGTTTTGGAAAGGCTAAACGAAAGCCCGGTCAGCCCCAAGCGAAAACGACTGCAAAATCATGCAAATCCAGATGCGCACATTCGCCCGTCCTGCCGCGCCGCAGCATTGCCACACAAAGTCAGAAATTTCAGTTTCTTGTTATGAATCAGTATGATGTGGCGATTGCATCAGGCTTTGCCTTGTGCCATCCTTCCACAGTGGGAAAAATCAAAATATGGCAGCCACTGCCGTCCCCGGGGAGGAAAATAATGGAACGTCCGCAACTGAGCTTTGCCCAGATCTGGAACATGTGTTTCGGTTTCCTCGGCATTCAGATCGGCTTCGACCTCCAGAACGGCAATGTCAGCCGCATCTTCCAGACCCTCGGCGCGGAAATCGACGCCCTTCCCATCCTCTGGATTGCTGCACCGCTGACCGGCCTGATCGTCCAGCCCATCATCGGCTATTTCTCCGACAAGACCTGGGGGCCGCTCGGCCGCCGCCGCCCGTATTTCCTGGTCGGTGCCATCCTCGCGAGCGCCGCCCTCATCATCATGCCGAACTCGCCGTCGCTGTGGATTGCGGCCGGCACGCTCTGGCTGATGGACGCATCGCTCAATATCACGATGGAGCCGACCCGCGCCTTTGTCGGCGACATGCTGCCCGACAGCCAGCGCACCACCGGCTACGCCATGCAAAGCTTCTTCATCGGCATTGGCGCGGTGTTTGCCGGTGCCCTGCCATGGATGATGACCAACTGGTTCGGCGTGTCCAACACCGCGCCGGAGGGTGTCATCCCGGCATCGGTCCACATTGCCTTCTATGTCGGCGCGGCCGCCCTCTTCCTCGCCATCGCCTACACCGTCTTCACCACACGCGAATACACGCCGCAGCAACTGGAAGAGTTCGAGGCCGCCCGCCGCGCCCGCCTCGGCCTGGCAGCCGTGGATGACGCCCCGAAACTGCGTTCGCCGTCGGCCTTCTTCTCCGGCGGGACAATCTGGCTGGTGATCGGCGTCATCCTTGCCGCCTTCGTCTGGTTCGCCCGGCAGGAGGGCCGCCCGGCCTTCTTCGGCGATCTCGAATTCAAGCAGGATCTCTATGTTCTCGCCGGCCTCGTGGCGGCCTTTGGCCTCATCCAGCTTGTCGCCGGCGCCCTTCGCCGGGCCGATGCCAACGACAACGGCTTCATGGAAGTCGTCTCCGACCTCTTCAACATGCCGAAGACGATGCGCCAGCTGGCCCTCGTGCAATTCTTTGCCTGGTTCGGCCTGTTCGGGATGTGGATTTTCGGCAATGCCGCCGTCGCCGAGCATCATTTCCTCGCCACCGATCCCCAGAGCGAAGCCTTCCAGGACGCCGGTGACTGGTGGGCACTTCTCGGCTCGGTCCGCAACGGTGTCGCCGCCGTCACCGCGCTCGGCATCATCTGGCTGGCCACGCGGATGGACCGCCGCCGCCTGCATGCGATGAACATGGCCCTCGGCGCGGTCGGATTTGCCGGCATGATCCTGATCCGCGACCCGGGCCTGCTCTGGCTCCCGATGATCGGCGTCGGCATTGCGTGGGCTTCCATCGTGTCGGTGCCCTACGCCATTCTCGCTGGCTCGGTGCCGTCGCAGAAAATGGGCATCTACATGGGCATCTTCAATATTTTCATCGTCGTGCCGCAATTGGTGGCCGCCACGCTTCTCGGCTTTCTGCTTCGCACCTTCTTTGGCAGCGAACCGATCTGGGCCTTCGCCATTGCCGCCACCTCCTTTGCCATCACCGCGCTCGCCGTGCTCTTCGTCACCGACGTGCCGGAGGATGCCTCACCCGAACCGCTTGGAGCCTGACCGATGAAGAACACCCTCGCCGCGCTCACCCTCGGCCTGTCGCTGACCGCCTGCGCCGCCTCGCCGACCAGCCCGGTGCAGGGCACTGACTTCACGCCCGACCCCTACGTCAAGCTCACCTCGGCGGAGTGGACGCGCGACGCCGTCATTTACCAGCTGAATACCCGCCAGTTCACGGCGGAGGGCACATTCCGCGCCGCGCAGGGCGAACTCCCCCGGCTCCGGGATCTGGGCGTTGACATCATCTGGCTGATGCCCATCCACCCGATCGGCGAGGTCAATCGCAAGGGCACGCTCGGCTCGCCCTATTCGGTGAAGGATTATTTCGGGGTGAACCCGGAATTTGGGACCGAAGAAGACTTCCAGGCCTTTGTCGATGAGGCCCATCGGCTCGGCATGAGGGTCATTCTCGACTGGGTCGCCAATCACACCGCCTGGGACAATGAACTGGCGATCAAACACCCCGACTGGTACGAAAAGGACTGGAAGGGCGATTTCCGCCCGACGCCCTGGTGGGACTGGTCCGACATCATCGACATCGACTTCAACCGCGTTGAAGTGCGCCAGTACATGGCCAGCGCCATGCGTTACTGGGTCGAGGAATTCGGCGTCGACGGCTACCGCGCCGATGTGGCCGGCTATATCCCGCTCGACTTCTGGGAGGATGTGCGCGCCGATCTTGAAACCATCAGGCCGGTCTTCATGCTGGCAGAGTGGGACCAGCGCGATGCCCACCAGCGCGCCTTCGATGCCACCTACGCCTGGCCGTGGAAGGATGCCACCCACGCCATCGCCAAGGGCCGGGCCGATACCGGTGCATTGTTCGGCTATTATTCCGGCAATGAGAGCGCCTGGCCGCGCGAAGCGATGCGCATGACCTACACCGAAAACCACGACCAGAACTCGTGGGACGGATCGGTGAGCGACCTTTTCGGCGACTCCTACGAGGCTTTCCTCGTCCTCTCTTTCGTCGGCGAAGGCATCCCGCTGATCTATAACGGCCAGGAAGTCTACAACACCAAACGTCTCGAATTCTTCGAGAAAGACCCGATCGACTGGGACGCCAATCCCGATGGCGCAGCCCGTATCGACCCGCTTCTGCGCAGCCTGATCGCGCTCAAGACCGACACGTCCGCGCTGTGGAACGGGGCCTGGGGCGCGCGCATGGTGCCCGTGGTCAACACCGTGCCCCAGCGCGTCCTGTCCTTCGCCCGGATGGATGGGAATGGCGGCGTCTTCGCCGTCTTCAACCTCTCCCCGGAGCCGCAGTCGGTCCGCTTCACCGACGGCCCGTATGCGGGCGACTGGACAGAACACTTCACCGGCGCGCCCGCCACCCTCACGCCCGAAACCACACTCGCCCTCACCCCGTGGAGCTACCGCGTCTACCGCCGATGAACACAGGACCGAACCGCTCCATCCGCTCTATCCTCATTGCCGGTGGCGGCTCGGCCGGTTGGATGACCGCCGCCGCCCTTGCAACCCACGTGCGCACCGGCGTCGCCATCACGCTCGTGGAAAGCGAAGCCATCGGCATTGTCGGCGTCGGCGAGGCGACCATTCCGCCGATCCGCATCTTCAACCAGCAACTCGGCATTGCCGAGGCCGATTTCCTTCGCGCCACCCTGGGCAGCTTCAAGCTCGGCATCGAGTTTGCGGGCTGGAACGCTGCCTCCGGTGGGCGCTATTTTCACCCGTTCGGCCGCTACGGCGCCGATTTCGACACCATCCCCCTTCATCAGTACTGGAATGCCGCCCGCCTTGCCGGCGACCAGACACCGCTGCAGGATTACGCCCTCGCCTGGGAGATGGCGCGTCAGGGCCGCTTTGCCGCGCCGGAACGCGACCCCCGCAAGGTCCAGTCCACCTTTGACTACGCCTATCATTTCGATGCCGTGCTGTATGGCCAGTTCCTGCGCAGCATCGCGCAGGCGCGCGGCGTCACCCGCCTGGAGGGCCGTATCGCCGCCACCACACTCGCCGCCGAAACCGGCAACCTCGCCGCTGTCCACCTCGAAGGTGGCCGCACCATCGAGGCCGATCTCTTCATCGACTGCACCGGCTTCATCGGCCTCCTGATCGAAGGCGCCCTCGCCACCGGCTATGAGGACTGGACACACCTTCTTCCCTGTGACCGCGCCGTTGCTGTCCCGTGCGAGAGTGCCGGCCCGCTCCTGCCCTACACCCGTGCCAGCGCGCGTCCGGCTGGCTGGCAGTGGCGCATCCCGCTGCAGCACCGAACCGGCAATGGCCACGTCTATTCCAGCGCCCATGTCTCCGATGACGAGGCGGCCGCCACATTGCTGGCAAACCTCGATGGCCCCGCGCTCGCCGAGCCGCGTTTCCTGCAATTTCGCACCGGCCACCGTCGCCGGTTCTGGAACCGCAATGTCGTCGCCATCGGTCTCGCGGCAGGTTTCATGGAGCCGCTGGAGTCAACCTCGCTACACCTCATCCAGACCGGCATCACCCGGCTGCTTGCCCTGTTCCCGGACCGCGATTTCGACCCGGCCGTCACCGCCGAGTACAACCGCGTCACCACGCTGGAATACGCGCGCATCCGTGATTTCCTCCTGCTGCATTACTGGGCGAATGACCGCGCCGAGCCGCTGTGGTCGGCCGCCCGCGCCATGGACCTGCCGGAGAATCTACGCTGGAAGATCGACCATTTCCGCCGCTTCGGCCGCACCGTTGGCCATGCCGACGAGCTTTTCACGAACACGGGCTGGCTCGCCGTCTTCACCGGGCAGGGCGTCTTCCCGCAGGCCGCTGAACCGCTTCTGGCCCACCATGGCGACGTCGATGGGCCGGCGCGTCTCGCCGGATTGCGCCGCCTGATCGAGGCCACAGCCGCGAGCATGCCCGCCCACGCCGACACGCTCGCAAACGTCTGCGCAGCCTAGGCCCCGCAGCTTTCCCGGATGATCAGATCGGTCGGCACGCGTTCGGACCGCAAGACGTCGCCCGGCGCCGAATCGAGGATTTTCGACACCATCAGTCGCCCGGCCAGCGCCGTGTCCTGACTGATCGTCGACAGCGCGGGCTTTGAGTATCGCGAGAACGGCACATTGTCGAAGCCGACCACGGAGACATCCTGCGGGATGCGCTTGCCGGCCCGCTGCAGCGCCCGCATCGCCCCGAGCGCGATCAGATCCGAGGCCGCCACCACGCCGTCAAACACCAGCCCCCGCTGGATCGCAGCGTCCACCGCATTCTCCGCCGATTCCACTTCAAAATGCGCCGGCACCATCAGTTCTGCGCTGCCATCAAGGCCAAACTCGCGCAGGGCCTCGGTGTATCCGCGCAGGCGCTGCGAAATCTCCGGCGCTTCGGTGTCGCCGAGAAACACGATCCGCTTGCACCCGAGCCGCGCCAGATGCAGCGTCGCCCGGCGCCCGCCATGCGGATTGTCCCCGCCGACCGAGCAATAGCGCTGCTCCGGCAGTTCCGCGCCCCAGACGACGAACCGCGTTTCGGTCTCCGAGAGCCGGTTGAACGCATTGTGCAGCGACGACTGCCCGACAAAGATTACACCCTCGGCCCGGCTGGTCTGCATCGCTGTTTCGAGATTCTCGTGATTGGCCGGCGAGACATGGCTGAGGAGGATATCGCAGCCCCGCTCGCGCGCTGCATCGCCAATCCCGGCCAGGAGTTCGAGGAAGAACGGGTCCGACAGCTGGCTCTTGCGCCCCTGCGGCCTCGGCACGACAAGCGCAATCGTCGCCTCCGCCCCGATCGGCCCGGCAGGCATGTAGCGCCGGAAGGGATAGTCCATTTCCCGCGCCAGCTTCCAGATCAACTGCTTGGTGCGCGCATTGACGGCCGGATTGTCGTTCAGCGCACGCGAGGCCGTCGAGATCGACACGCCCGCCCGTTTGGCGAGGTCTTCAAGCCGTGTCTGTTCCTTGCGCATTGGCCGTGTTCCCTGCAAACATTTTCACACGGATTAATAAGGCCAATTGACCGATTTGCGCAAGTTTGCATCAGCGGTCCCGCAAAGATTTGCAGGCCGCGCGGACGCTCAATAGCTCTTTGGCAGGCCGAGCACGCGTTCGGAAATGTAGTTGAGGATCATTTCGCGGCTGACCGGTGCAATCCGCGCCAGCATCGCCTCGCGCATGTAGCGCTCCACATGATACTCGCGGGCATAGCCCATGCCGCCATGCGCCAGAACCGCCGCCTCGCAGGCATGAAAGCCCGCCTCCGCGCCCAGATACTTGGCCGCATTCGCCTCGGCTCCGCATTCCAGCCCGGCATCGAACAGCGACGCCGCCTTGTAGGCGAGCAGTTCCGCCGCCTTCAGCTCCGCCCAGCATTTCGCCAGCGGGTGCGCCACGCCCTGATTTTGCCCGATGGGCCGCCCGAATACGACACGCTCATTGGCATAGCGCGCCGCCTTCTCCAGCGCCGCAAAGCCAAGCCCGATCGATTCCACGGCAAACAGAACGCGCTCAGGGTTCAGCCCCTGCAGGAGATATTTGAACCCCTGCCCCTCCTCGCCGATCAGGTCGTCGGCCGGCACTTCCAGCCCGTCAATGTAGAGCATGTTGCACTCCACCGCCTTGCGGCCCATTTTCGGGATCGGCTTGGCCTCGATCTGGTTGCGGTTGAAATCGGTGTAGAACAGCGACAGCCCAAGATACGGCTTGGCGCATTGCTCCTTCGGCGTGGTGCGCGCGATGATCAGCATCTTGTCGGCCCGCTGCGCGCCGGTCGTCCAGATCTTCCGCCCGTTCAGCAGATAGCCGGTGTTGGTCCGCTCCGCCTTTGTCTCCAGGCTCGCCGTGTCGAGACCGGAATTGGGCTCGGTGACGGCAAAGCACATGCGCTGCTCGCCCGAGATGATCCTCGGCAGATGCTCGGCCTTCTGTTCCCGCGTGCCGAATTTCTCCAGCGGCTTTGGCCCGAAAATGTTCAGGTGGATGGCCGAAGCGCCCGAATACCCGGCCCCCGATCGCGTCACCGTCTGCATGACGATGGAGGCTTCGACAAGGCCAAGCCCCGCGCCGCCGACCTCTTCCGGCATGGCGATTCCGAGCCAGCCGCCCTCCGCCATAGCCCTTGTGAAGGCTTCCGGCCACTCGCCCGTCTCGTCTGTCTTCAGCCAGTAATCATCACCGAACTGCGCACAGGTTCGCTCCACCGCATCCCGGATGGCGCGCTGGTCGTCGGTCATGTCAGAAACATTGTGCATTCGGTTTCCCCTGATGTCCTGGCGGCCATGATGCCCCGGACTGAAACTGGATGGTGGCGGCGCGGCGCCGCGCTCTATTCGCCCCGGAAGACCGGCGCGCGCTTCTCGATGATGGCCTCGACACCCTCCATATGGTCTGATGTCTCATGCATCAAAGCCTGCGCGGCGGCCGACATTTCCATGATCGTGTCATACCCCGCGCTCGCGCCATGGCGCAGCAGCGTCTTGGCAAGGCGAAGCGCGTGCGGCGGTTGTTGCGCGATCCGTTCCGCCAGCGCCATCGCCTCGGTCATCAGCGCTTCGGCCGGCACGACGCGCGAGACCAGGCCCC
>JBGSUF010000065.1:0-6492 GCA_041736285.1 Hyphomonadaceae bacterium
CGCCGTCAGCCGGGCTGACGAAAGCCGGACGGTTGTGGCGGGATGGCAGAAGAGCTTCGACCTGCCGCGCCGCGAAACGGGGCTGAGCAGCGCCTTTGTCGGGGTCGATGTCGGCGCGTTCCAGGACGCTGCCGGCTCAACCTTCGATGTCCGCGCGCGGGGCGATGTGCGCTATGATCTGTCGCGCAGAACCGGGGTTCAGGCGTCGCTCTCCTATGACGGGGCGGGCTTCAGCCGGGGGACGGCGGCGCGGCGCGATCCGACCAACCTTGAAGGCATTTTCAACGATGAAATCTCGGGCGGCCGGGTGGCCGGGAATGTCTCCCTCGACTGGCGCAGTGCGCAGGACTGGGGCGTGCTGACGGCGCCGTCGGCCGGTGCGCGGATGAGCTACACCTCGGCCGGAGACACCTCGTCCATGGGGCTTGCCTCCAGCGTTTCGGCCCGGATCAAGGGCGCCGACATAGACGTTTCGGTGGATGTCGGCCTGTCGAACGCCGAGACGGCGGGTGTCAGCTCGCAGTCGACCGGGCTGGCGGTGCGGGCGGTGCGGCGCTTCGACTGGGGCAATGCGACGGCGAGCTACAATCGGGCCAGCAGCGACGGCGAGGCCACCCAGCGCCTTGTGGCGACGGTTGTCGGCCTGCCGATGGAGCGCCGGTTCGAAAAGGGCGTGGCCATTGCGGTGACACCGTCGGCAACGCTGGTCTGGTCGCCGGAAAAGACCTCGACGCGGGCCGGGATCACGGCGTCGATCACGAGCGGGCAGGTGTTCGGGGACAAGATTGCGGTGCGCGGCCAGTTCTCGGCGCTGCAGTCGGTCGATCCGGACAATTCCGGCACTGGCATCTTCGCGTCGGCGACGGCGGGGTGGAATATCTGGCGCGGCGTGGTGCTGGAGGCCGGCTATGTTGATGATTTTGCAGGTTCGCGCAGCTTCACGGTGGGCCTGCGCGGGTCGCTGAACTTCAATCCGCCGCGCCGTCACACGCTGACCGATGATGGGCGCGGTGTGCTGCGCGGGCGGGTTTTTCTGGATCGCAACCGCGACGGCATCATGCAGGAGGGCGAAGAGGGCCTGCGCAATGTGCGGGTGAAGCTGCTCGGGACGCGGCTGTCGCTGGTGGTGGACGGGCAGGGTTACTACACGATCCAGAACCTCAAGGAGGGGCTGTATTCGGTTGGCCTGGACATGCGGTCGCTGCCGCTCGGCTATCTGGTGCCCGAGAGCATACTGGCGCGGGCGACCATTGCCGAGGGCCGGATCACGACGCTCGACATTCCCGTCATAGCGTCGGGGCAGGTGCGCGGGGCGGTGTTCGTGGACGCCAACGACAATGGCGTGCTCGATGCCGGCGAAGTGCGGATGGAGGGGGCGATGGTGCGGCTGCAGGCGCTGGACGCGGGACTTGCTCCTGGCGATGGCGAGGGGCCGCCAGTGCCGCCGGAGCCGGTCGAGATCCGGGCGGCGGCGTTCGGGCAGTACAGCTTCGAGAACCTTGCGCCGGGCCGCTATCGTTTGTCCGTGGTGGAGGGTCGAAAGACGATTGCCGAGAGCGAGATCGAGCTGACAGAGGATCAGCTTTTCCTCGTCGAGCCACTGGCGGTGGGAATGGAAGGCGCGGCCGGGAAGATCGAGACGGTGGTGCTCGGCGCGGCTTAGGGGCGGTTTGGAGGTGTCTTGGACGCGGGGAGGCTCAGCGGTTGTAGAAGCTGAACTCGATCCGGTAAGCGAGCGTGCCGGCCCCCATGGACAGGTCGTAGTTTTCGAAGCCGTAGACGTAATCGAAGCGGACCGATTGTTCGGCGACGGTGTCAGCGTTGCGGCGGCGGATATCGCGCGTGAACTCGCCGAGAAAGACCGGTGCTCCGGCGAGGTCACCAAGCGTTTCGGCGCCGCGCAGGTCACGCCATCCGCCGCGATCGGCGTCAGCGCCAAAGCGCATGCCGGCATCGTTGCCGCTGCCGGTGATCGAGTAGGCGAGGGCGATGCGGTCAAGCGATGACAGTGTGGCGAGGCCGCCCTGCGGGCCGGTGAGCTGGACGCGGGCGGCGATGTAGAAGTCGGTGCGCGAGGCGATATAGAAGCTGCGCTGGGCCGATGTCTCGACGGCGGTGATGCCGGTGCGGCGGTCGATCTCGAACGGGTCGAGCCGGTCGGCCGCATCCAGCACGCCGTCGCCATCGTCGCTGATGTCGATGTCGATGCGGCCATTGCCGTTGCGGTCGATGCCGAGCATGACTCCCTCGTCGCGGACCGGCGCGGCGATGAAGCCCTCGGTGCGCGTGCCGGTGAAGACGGGATTGACCTCCCCTGCCCCGTCGAACGGATTTCCCGACCAGGCCCGCAGCGGCTGGCCCGGCGCAACCGTTCCGCCGGTGTTGAAGTTGTACACGTCATAGACGTCGAACGTGTAGCCATCATGGACGACGACGCAGCCATAGACGCGGCAGTAGAAATCGCTGTCGAGCCAGCTTGCGCCGGCCTGCCCGCTCCCCGCAATAACGGTCAGCGCAAGCAGCGCCGGCCGGAATGGCGCGAGCGAAGAGCGGGCGTTCGTCATGTCATTCGCCGGGGGAGGCGGCGTCTGCCTCGACATCGACCTCGCCGCCCGAAAGCGCGGCCAGTTCCATCATGGCCGGGGCCGCGCTCCACGGGTCGAGCACGTCGATGCCGCCATTGACCTGTGGCGCGAAGGTGTTTTCGAGGCGGATTTCGATATTGGCTCCGGCAGCGTCGATGCCGCCGACATCCATGCTGTAGAGGCGGCTTGCGCCGTCGAGCACGACGAGATTGCTGATGTCGAGGGTCGTGATGGTCTGGCCCGAGGGGCCGCGGACTTCGACTTCACCGGCAAGGCGGGCGTGGCTGTCGCCAGGATTGCCGAACTCGATCAGCAGCGACTGCGCCCTGCCATCCTGTCCGACGAACTGGGCGCTGAGGATTTCCGGCTCGCTCGTGGACGGCCCGATATTGAGGTAGAACAGCGAGGCGATCTGATACTTCTTCCACACGCCGGACTCGCCGGTGCGCTCTTCCGGCAGGATGGTGGAGGCGAGGAGGGCAAAGCGGTGGTCGCCGGTCAGCTCGATCCGGGCGGGGGCGACCATGTCGACGATCACCTGCTGGCTCTTGCCGGGCTCAAGGTTGATGAAGGCCGGGCTGAAGCGGACCCATTCGGCGGCCGAACGCGTCATCTCGCCGGGCGGGAGGAGGATGATCTGGCCGTTCTCGTCAAGGCTCCAGTCGGCAAGGCCAAGCGTCAGCGAGATGGCCTTCTCGGTGTGGACGTTCGCGATGGTAATCACCTGGCGGGTGCGTTCGCCCGGCTCCAGTGCGATCTCGACAGTGGTGGGCTGTAGGCCGATGCCAAAACCGCTGGCGATGTTCAGGGGCAGGAGGCTGAGCAGGGCCGTGGCGGCGAGCGCCCGAAGGCGGAGATTGCGCATGAAGCAGATCCTTTGCGTCGTTGTCGGCAATGATCGCGAAGAATGAATGGATACACTCACCAATCGGTTAACCACGATGTTTCAGGCCCGCGCGGAAACGCCCGCCGGGAAGGACCGGCGGGCGCATCGTGTTTCGTCGTTTCGTGTCGTTTCGTCAGGCTGGGCCTGAGACGACCAGGCTCAGGGAACGAAGACGGTGTAGGTGACGTCGGCTTCGATTTCGCCGGCGCCCATTGACAGGTCATAGCCGTCCACGCCGCCGAGCGTATAGGTCACGTCGAAGCGGACCGACTGCGCGGCAATCGAACCGGCCGAAGAGGCGGTGCGCTGGTTGCCGGTGAAGACGTTGACCGCGGTGGCCATGTCGTCGAGGCTGTCGACAGCGGCGACGCCGCCGGTTGCGCCGCCCGAGTGCGGGAACTGCGCCGCCGAACCGAAGGCCAGAGCGCCGTCGGTGCCGGTGCGGGTCACTTCCATTTCGAAGCCGACGTCGGCCAGCGTGAAGACGTCCGAGGTGACCGTCGAGGCCACGGCGTCGATCGCGAAGGCGGTGTTCGAAGCGACATAGAAGCTCGAGGTCAGCGTGGCCGAATCAAGGGCGACGTCGGTCGAAGCGTCGATGCCGAACTTGGAAAACGTGTCGGAGGCATCGAGGACGCCGTCAGAGTTGCTGTCGGTCGAGCCGGAAGCGCCGCTGGTGGAGCCGGTCACGTCGAAGGCCGAGGCGGATGCGGCCGCGTCGGAGGTCGGGGTGAGCGAGCCGGTGACGACGGTGTAGACATCATCCGAGATCAGGTCGGTGTCGCCCGAGGCCGCCGCCGTCGTGCCCGAGCCGGTGTCGATGATGAAATCGGACACAACCGGAGCCGCGCCGGTGCCGGAATAGCCATCAGCGCCCCAGACGATGACAAGGCCAAGAACCTTGAAATGCGGGTTGTCAACGATCGCGGCCTGGCTCGGTGCGAACGAGGCTGCAACAATCGCGGTTGAGGCCGCGAGCAGAGTACGAAGTTTCATTCTTTTCTCCATCAAGCCGAGTGGCCCCCCCTTCCAGAGTGGACCTGCTGCCGCGTTCTTTTCTCGCGGTTGCTGTTGTTGTCCCATAAAAGGTCTACCGAACCGGTAATCTGCGGAGAAAATGGCGGTGCTCGCGGGAAGACATTGTTTACTTCGCGAAGGCTGCTGAAAAGGGCGGTTGCGCCCTTGCGCGTGATCAATTAACTCTTTCGTAAAGGGGACAACTGATGCACGCGATGAAAATTGTGGTTGGAATTGTGTCTTTGGCAGCGTTGGTGCCACTGGCATTCGGACAGGTTCTCGTGGCGCCGGAGTACGGACGTTACGACCGACCGTTCGATGAGAGTCGCGGCGTTTTCAGCTATGCCGAGGTCATTGAAGACACCTATCCGACAATCGTGCGCATCAATTACATCGCCGTGAAGGGTGAGGGTTCACGCCGCTCAAGCGAGAGCGGAAACGGCTCGGGCGTGATCATCGATGTCGAGCGCGGCCTTGTGCTGACCAACGCGCACGTTGTTGACGGGGCCACGGTGATCGGCCTCGAACTGTATGACGGGCGACTGGTGCAGGGCGAACTTGTCGGCGCTGATCCGCTGACCGATCTGGCCGTGGTGAGGGCAGACCTCACCGGCACAAAGGCCGCCGTCTTCGTCGACAGCCAGACCCTGAAGGTCGGTGACATGGTGTTCGCGGTGGGCTTTCCGCGCGGGCTGGACCGCACCGTGTCGATGGGGATTATTTCGGGGCTGAACCGGCAAGGGTTTGCCGAACCGGGCGACGAACCGCAGGTCGAGGATTTCATCCAGACGGATGCAGCTATCAACCCCGGCAATTCCGGCGGCCCCTTGTTTGACAGCCAGGGACGGGTGGTCGGGATCAACACATTCATCTTCCGCGAGAGCGACGGGCTGGGCTTTGCCGTTCCAGGTTCGGTCGCGTTTGTCGTCGCACGCGAGCTTGCAAGCAGCGGCGAGATGAAGCGCGGCAAGATGGGCGTCGTCTTCGAGACGCTGACCTCCGACGCGGCCAAGGCGCTTGGCGTTCAGGCGACGAGCGGGGCGCTGGTCAAGGCGGTGGAGACGGGTTCGGCGGCTGAGCGGGCGGGGCTGATTCCAGAGGACGTCATCACCGGCGCCGGCGGCAAGCCGATCCGCAATGGCGATGACCTGCGCAATTTCGTTCTGCTGGCCGATCTTGATGATACGCACCGCCTGTTTGTTCACCGCGGCGGCGAGATCATCCGGCTCGACATCACGCTCGACCCGGCCGAAGTGGCCACGACGCAAAAGAAGGCCGCGCCGGAAGCCGATCAGGTCCGGCCGGAAGGGCCTGACCTTTTCGGCGCCGTGCTGAAGGCTGGCGCAGCGGGCGATGGCGGCGCGGAAATCATCTTTGTGGAGTTCGGCTCGCCAGCCTCCGACAACGGGCTGCGCAAGGGCGATGTCGTTATCGAACTGAATGGCGACGCCGTCGCCGACACAGAACAGCTTCTTGCGGCGCTTGGCGCTCTGGACGAGCCAATTGCTGCACTTCGTATCCGCCGGGGGGAATCACAATTCCTGTCGTTATTCAATGTCGGCTGAGCCGGCCTGAACGGGACAGGGCAACGCGTCCGGCTCACACCGGCCGCCCACAACATCACAGGGGAAAGACATGAACATGCGTGACCAGAAATTCAGCCTCCGGCTTGCTCTTACAGCGAGCTTTTTCGCGCTTTCTGCCGGGCTTTCAGGTGTCGTTCACAGCGGCGCGATGGCACAGGAACAGGAACTGATGGAGCCGGATCCGTCGGTGCAGGAACAGGAGCTGATGGAAGATCTCGGTCCTGTCGATGAGGATGACGGCGAACTCAAGGAAAATCTCGACGACGGTGAGGCCGACAGCAACCGTTCCATCTTCGGCCGGCTGCCGGGCGTGGGCGGCGGCGGCCGGGACAAGCCCGGCGACGGCGACAAGTCGGCGCTGGTCGATCCGGACGCAGGCGTTCAGGGCAGCGATGACGGCGACATGGTGCTGACGCCG
>JBGSUF010000104.1:0-4706 GCA_041736285.1 Hyphomonadaceae bacterium
GGGTCGATGTTGAAGGCGAGGCGCGCCGCGCGCGGGGTGGAGGCCCGTTCGGCCCAGATGGCGAGTTGCGCGGCCGTGGCGAGGCCATAACCACAGCCATGCCCGACAGGCGCAAGGGCGATGGTGGCAATTTCCGCCAGCACGCCGTCCAGCACGGTGGCCATTTCGTCGCCGGAGCCGATGGCCACACCCGCCGCGCCCGACGCGTCGATGACGAGTTCGACCGATGAAACGCCGCGCTGCAGATCGCGCAGGATTTCTGCGTTGGTGACGGCGGGATCGGGGTGGGCGAAGGTCTGACGGATGTCCCAGGGGAGGTGGCGATCACGGATAGCGAGGCCGCCGCGAATGAAGGGGGCCTCGCCCGGAAGGCCGTAAGGGTCTGACCGGGCGGCAAAATCTGTCTCGCGGGAGAGCGGGGCGATGGCGAGGCCGTCGATTGTCTTGCGGGCAAGGGTTTCCGGCTCGCGCCCGTTCAGGGCTGCGCGTGCGGCCTCGCGCCAGGCCGCTTCGTCATTGCCGGCGAAGTCTGCTGCGGATTGGAATGTGTCGTTGGCCATGTCTGCTCCCGCGGTCTTACTGCACTGCACGAGTAACAACCGGGAAAAGTGCGTCAAGCCCGCTGGGGCGACTGGCCGGGTGACAGCGGACGCGAAACGCTGGCGAATGGCGGGCATCCGCAGCGATGAACGGAGCCGCGGCCGCTGATGCCGGGATGGCCGGGCGGGGGCCAGCACCCGCGCCCGCGCCGAAGCTATGTCCGGCGACCAGAGCCGGGGCGGTTATTGGTCATGAATTTCGCACACGGCATGACGACATGATCAGCCGGATGCAGGCGCGACTGGTGCAGGGGCTTGCCCGTCAGGTTTGAATGGATAGGGTCAGCGTCAGCAGCAGGAACGCACCCATCCGATGAACACATTCGTCAGCAGGAAGTCCGTGGCGCTGGCCGGTCTGATCGCTTTGGCGGCGGCATGCGGGGATGTCTCGGCACCCGCCGGGAAAAGCGTGGCGGTGGAAGCTGGCGGCGCCCTGCCGGCCGCACGGACGGATGTTGTCGACGTGCTGGCGGGCCTGCCAATGCCGGAGGATGCGGAGGCGCTGTTTTCGGCGCAGATGCGCGCTGGTGATACTTCGGCGCGATTCCTGAGCGGGATTTTCGTGTCGCGTCTCCTGCCCGATGACCTGGCCGAGTATTTCCGGCTTGAACTGGCGCGTGCGGGATGGACGACCGAGTCCGTCGACGCGCGCAACGGCGTCTTCCTCGTGCGGCATGATGATGGCCGCCGCATCGAGTTGATGATCGATCACCGGCAGGATGGTGGGTATGGCTCGGCCTTCACGGTCACGGTGCTGAATGGCGGGCCAGCGGCCTTGCCCGGGGTGGACGCCGCGCAGTGATGGCCCTCGCCGGATGACTGCCCTAACGTCATGACTGGCTTTCCATCTCCGGTCGACTAGGTTGAGGGCAACATCAGCAAAAGCCCGATACGGGATTCTTCTTGGGGGAAACCATGGCCCTGCCGCCAATCTTGCAGAACCTTCGCCTGCCGATCATCGGCTCTCCGCTGTTCATCATTTCCAATCCGGACCTTGTGATCGCCCAGTGCAAGGCCGGCATTGTCGGCTCCTTCCCGTCGCTGAATGCACGGCCGGAAAGTGTGCTGGACGAATGGCTGGACCGGATCACGAGCGAGCTGGCCGAACACACGGCAAAGCACCCCGATCGCCCGGCAGCCCCCTTCGCGGTCAACCAGATTGTCCACCGGACCAATAACCGGCTCGAACACGACCTTGAAATGTGCGTCAAATACAAGGTTCCGGTGGTAATCACCTCTCTTGGCGCTCGCGAAGAGGTCAATCAGGCGGTGCATTCCTATGGCGGCATCGTGATGCATGACGTCATCGACGCCCGCTTCTCGCGCAAGGCGCTGGAGAAAGGCGCCGACGGCCTGATCGCGGTGTGTGCGGGGGCGGGCGGCCATGCCGGAACCCTGTCGCCATTCGCCCTCATTCAGGAAATCCGCGAGTTCTTCGATGGTCCGCTGGCCGTCTCCGGCGCGATCGCGACCGGCGACGCCGTGCTGGCGGCGCAGGCGATGGGTGGCGATCTCGGCTATATCGGCTCAGCCTTCATCGCGACGAAGGAAGCCAATGCCAGCGAAGCCTACAAGCAGGCCATTGTCGACGGCATGGCGGATGACATCGTCTATTCCAGCCTGTTTACCGGCGTGCACGGCAATTACCTGAAACCGTCCATTGTCGCGGCTGGGCTTGACCCGGCAAACCTGCCGGAAAGCGATCCGACCAAGATGAATTTCGGCTCCGGCGGCAACACTGGCGCGAAGGCCTGGAAGGACATCTGGGGCTCGGGGCAGGGCATCGGCGCGATCAAGTCTGTCGAAACGGCGGGCGACTACATCGACCGGCTGGATCGCCAGTACAAGGCTGCGCGGGCGCGGCTTTCGCTGAACTGATCTCGCAGATCAGACAGAGTCGGCAGGTTCCGTAAATACAGCAGATCAGGAGGGGAGGCGGCGAACGGCCGCTTCCCGTGATCACGGCCTGAAGCGGCGACTTTGTTGTAGGACAGCGCTCCGGCAATCCGACCGGGATGCGCGGCGTGGCAATCTGCCCCGCATGGAACAGCATATCGCAGGCACCGAGAACGACGCATGGCGCTGGCCGCATTTCAGCATGGCTGAGCTGGCCTGTCGCTGTGGCGGGCGGTTTTGCGCGGGAATGTATCACCACGATCCGGCCTTTCTCGACGCGCTGGAGCGGATGCGCGCGACTGTGGGACGACCTCTCGTCATCAATTCCGGCCATCGCTGCGCGCAATGGAATGCGGCCGTCGGCGGCGCCCCAATGTCGATGCACAAAGTGGCCATCGCGGCTGACATTTCGGTGGTCGGACATGGTCGCGGGCGACTGTTGAGGGCGGCGCGCGCGGCGGGTTTCACCGGCATCGGGCTGGCGCGGAGTTTCATCCATGTCGATTTGAGAGCGCAGCCTGCGGGCTGGATTTACAAGGGGAGCGAGGGGCTATGGCCGATCTGATCGGGATGATGGCGGGGGCAGCGGGCGGCGGCCTGTTTGGCCTTGTGGGGACAGTGCTGGGGCGGGTGGCATCGTTCGCCGAGCGCCGACAGGAGCAGGCGCATGAACGGGCCCGCTGGGCACATGAGGGCGAGTTGCTGGTGTTGCAGATGAAAGCCGAGCAGGAGGAGAATGAAGGCCGGATCGCGCTGGCCGGGGCGCAGGGCACGTGGGCGGGCCTGTCGGCAAGCATCGCTGCGGACGCGGCGATCGCACCGAGCTATCCCATTGTCGATGCGGTGCGCGGGTTGACGCGGCCGGTGCTGACGGTGCTGCTGTGGCTGATCGCGGCGGGGATTTACATCGCGTCTGACGCTGCCGGGCGGGCCGACATCACGCAGACCGCGACGTTTGCGGCGACTGCGGCGACGCTCTGGTGGTTTGGTGATCGCGGACCCCGGCGCCAGGAAGGAAGCTGAATTCATTCGCTTTCGCGCTGGTTGCGATTGAGCCGCGCGGCCACGTGGGCCATGGTCTCCTCCGAGGGAATTTGGCGGAGGATGAGCGGCCATGGCGCAAGCGGACCTGATCTGCGTGATCGACGAGGGCACAACATCAACACGGGCGATCGTGTTCGACAGGGCCGGACAGGTCGTTTCGATGGCGCAGCGAGAGGTGGCGCTGGGCTTTCCGCAATCCGGCTGGGTCGAGCAGGATGGCGAGGAGATCTGGACAGCCACGCTGGCCGTCACGCGCGAGGCGATTGAACAGGCCGGCGGGGCAGATCGGGTCGCCGGGCTGGCCATCACGAACCAGCGAGAATCGACACTGATGTGGGACCGGGCGAGCGGGGCACCAGTCGCGCCGGCCATCATCTGGCAGGACAGGCGCACAGCGCCGCGTTGCGAAGCGCTGGCGGCCGATGGGCATAGAGAGGCCGTGGCGGCCGTGACCGGACTGCTGCTTGACGCGTATTTCTCGGCCACCAAGATCGCCTGGCTGCTGGACGCCGCACCCGGCAGACGGGCGCTGGCGGAGGCTGGACAACTCGCTTTCGGCACGGTGGACAGCTTCTTGTTGTGGCGGCTGACCGGCGGACGGGTGCACGCGACGGACATCACCAACGCCTCGCGGACGGCGCTGATGACGCTGGCCAGCGGGGAATGGAGCGAGCAGATGTGCGCGCTGTTCGGTGTGCCGCTGGCGGCGCTGCCGCAAATCCGGCCGAGCACCGGGCCGTTTGGAGAGGCCGATCCGAAATGGTTCGGGCGCGCCCTGCCGGTTCTCGCGGTGATCGGGGATCAGCAAGCGGCGTTGTTCGGGCAGGGCTGCACCGCGCCGGGGGAGGCCAAGGTGACGCTCGGCACGGGCGCGTTCCTCGTGGCCAATTCCGGCGCGGCGCCGCCGCCACCCTCGACGCATGGCCTGCTGTCGACATCGGCCTGGTCGACGCCGACCGGCGCAGTGTTTGCGCGCGAAGGGGCGATCTTCAACACGGGCACGGTGGTGAAATGGCTGCGCGATGAACTGGGCCTGATCTCCAACGCCGCCGAGAGCGAAGCGCGGGCGGCCATGCTGCCCGGCAATGACGGGGTGTATTTCGTGCCGGCCTTTACGGGGCTCGGCGCGCCGCACTGGGACGCGGACGCGCGCGGCATCATCAGCGG
>JBGSUF010000108.1:0-27679 GCA_041736285.1 Hyphomonadaceae bacterium
GAGCCGCTGGGCGACGCCGGCGACCTGTTCGCCGACCTGTTCGATCGCGCGGGCGCTGCGGGACTCGCTGTCATTGATGCGATCTTCCAGCTTGTCGGCCAGCTGGCTGATGTGCTCGCCAACCTGCTCGATGGCGCTGGCCTCGCGGCCGTCAATGGCATCGAGGCGCTCGTCGATCCGCGCGGTGAGGCGTTCGACCTCGGCGCGGGCAATGTCAGCCACGGCCTCGGGCTCGCGTGATTCGACGCTGGCGAGGCGACGCTCGAAGCTTTGAGAGAGCCGGTGCACTTCGTCGCCGACGGTGTCGAGGGCGCGGTTCTGGCGTGCCTCGGCCTGTGCGAGGCGGCGGGTCATGTCCGCCATGCTGGCCTGCATGGCGCGGAAGTTTTCCGGATCAACGGCGCGGGCGGTGCGCTCGATTTCAGCGGCGAGTTCTGTGCGCGACTTGTCGAGGCTGGCCTGGAGACCGGCGGCAAGGCCCTCAAAGCGTTGTTCGAACTGGGCGCGCAGCTGCTCGGCGACCTTCGGGGACGCGTGGGCGGCGACCTCTTCAATCCGTTTGTCGAGGGCGTCGAAGGTGGTTTCGAGCGCTTTCATGGCGGTGTCGGTGGTGGATTCGGCGCGGTTGAGGCGGTCCTGAATGCGTGTCAGCAGCGATTCCATGCCATTGAGGGCGCCGGAGACGTCCTGCTCGACATGATCCATGCGGGCATTGATCTGATCGGCGCGCTCAAGCCGGGTTGCGACCTTTTCCTCCATGGCGGTGAAGCGTTCGGAGAGGTGACGCGAGGCGCCCTCGGTGCGCAGTTCTGCCTGTTCGACGGCCTTCTCGACGCGGCGCGCGGCTTCCGTCAGCGTGTTGCCGATCTTGACTTCAATGCCTTCGACGCGGTCGTGAATCTCCGAGAAGCCGAGTTCGACGCGGCCCTTGATGGCGTCCGATTCGGACTGCGCCAGTTCGTTCTCCTCATGGACATGGCTGGCGAGGCGGCCGAGCGCGTCTTCGAGGGATTTCAGCGTTTCAAGGCTGCGGGCGGCGGTGTCATCTTCCTCGATCTGGCGGATCCGGCGCTGCAGGGCCTCATGGGTGCTCTGCACGTCATGCAGGACTTTCTCGACATGTCCGACGACCTCGTCCTGACCGGACTCGGTGTTTTCGAGGCGACGCACAAGGCCGGTCACGGACTGGTCGATGCCGGTGATGGCGAGGGTGGAGCGGGTTTCGATGGACTCGATGCGCCGGGCGAGCGCTTTCAGCGCGTCGGCGGCAGCGAAATGCCGGTCGGCGGGGGTTTCGTCCTCGTCGGCAAACTCGTCGAAATAGTCTTCGCGGGCCGGACGCCTTGCGCGGACACCGGAATCGTTTGCCCTGGCGGCGCGGCCGGGTTGCGGGGCCTGCCCGTCAATCAGAATTTCGTTCAGATATTCGCCGAGAGTCATGCCGCGTCGCCGCGCCGCCTCACGAGCGGCTTCTCGCGCACGGTCATCAATTCCTTTGACGCTCCACGGCCCGCGTTGGTCTGTCATGAGACCGCACTCCCAGTGATCCGGGCGATTCACCCGGATTTTTCAACCAAATCCTCACGACAGTTGGCAGACCCCTGATTAAAGCGGAGTTAAAATGGTAAACAGCTTGCGAAGTCACGTTAAGCTATCGGCCTGCCAGCCTTCGTGAGCTTGACGTTTGCGTCAACGTGACGTAAGGTTTGTGCATGTCGAACCCACGCCATGCCACCCCGCGCCCTCACGCCATTCCGCAGACGCTGCACGCGCGTCCGGAAAAGACCTTCACCATCTCGCAGCTTGCCCGCGAATTCGGCGTCACGCCGCGCGCACTGCGGTTTTATGAAGACAAGGACATGCTGCATCCGGCCCGCGACGGGACGATGCGCGTCTATTCCATGCGCGACCGTGCGCGACTCCTGCTCATCCTGCGGGGCAAGCGGATCGGCCTGACGCTCAACGACATCCGCGAGATTCTCGACCTTTATGATCTCGGCGACGGCCAGCGCGCGCAGATGCGCAAGTCGCTTGAGAAATTCCGGCGGCAGGTCGGCGAACTCGAAGAGCAGAAGAATGACATCGAGACGGCGCTCGGCGAATTGCACAAGGCGATCTCCTGGGTCGAGGGTCGGCTGGAACGCCTTGCCCATGAAGGGCCGGAGGGCGATCAGGTGCGCGCCTATGAGGCGGTCGCCCGCGCGCAACTTGGGGCTGACGACAATGGCTGAAACGCTGCCGACCATGAGCGCCGCCGGACCCGCAGGCTGACCACTGCGCGGCCGCGCCAAACCAAGCCAGACCAAGCGAGAACACGCCGAACAACTTCCGATCACACCGAAGGACACGCCCATGCCCCGTTATGATGCCCCTCTCCGCGACATGCAGTTCATCTTCCGCAACGTGCTGTCGCTGGAGCGCTATTCCAACCTTCCGGGTTTTTCGGACGCTTCGCCGGAAGTGGTCGACCAGATTCTCGAAGAGGCCGGCAAGTTCACGCGCGATGTATTGTTCCCGCTCAACATGGTTGGCGATCATCAGGGCTGCAAACGGGCCAGCGACGGCAGCGTGAAGACGCCCGACGGCTTCCAGGGCGCCTATCAGCAGATGGTCGAGAATGGCTGGCCGCTGCTGGCCGCGCCGGAGGCCATGGGCGGACAGGGCCTGCCGGCCGTGCTTAACACTGCGTTCAACGAAATGGTGTCGTCGGCCAACATGGCGTTCGGCATGTATCCCGGCCTGACGCACGGCGCTTTCCAGGCGTTGATGGAGGGCGGGACGGACGAACAGAAGGAACTCTACGGCCGCAAGCTCGCTTCCGGCGAATGGGCGGGCACGATGAATCTGACCGAGCCGCATTGCGGGACCGACCTCGGCCTGCTCAAGACCAAGGCCGTTCCGAATGACGATGGCTCGTTCAGGATTACCGGGCAGAAGATCTGGATTTCCGGCGGCGAACAGGATCTGACGGAAAACATCATCCATCTCGTGCTGGCTCGAATCGAGGGTGCGCCGGAGGGGGTGAAGGGCATTTCGCTGTTCGTTGTGCCGAAATTCATTCCCGACGAAAACGGCAATCCAGGTGAGCGCAATGCGCTGAGCTGCGGCGGGCTTGAGTCCAAGATGGGCATTCACGGCAACGCGACCTGTGTGATGAACTATGACGAGGCCACGGGCTGGCTGGTCGGCGAGGCGAACAAGGGCCTGCGGATCATGTTCGTGATGATGAATGAGGCGCGGCTCGGCGTCGGGCTGCAGGGCCTTGCGCAGGCGGAGGTTGCCTACCAGAACGCCGCAGATTTTGCGCGTGACCGCCTGCAAGGGCGTGCGCTCGACGGGGCCAAGGCACCCGAACGCCCGGCCGATCCGATCATCGTCCATCCGGACGTGCGCCGGATGCTGCTGGACACCAAGTCCTTCATCGAGGGCTCGCGGGCCTTCATCCTGTGGACGGCGCTTTACGGCGACCTTGAACACAAGTCGCCCGACGAAAAGGTCCGCGAGAAGGCAGGCGACTACATGGCGCTGATGACGCCGGTGCTGAAGGCGTTCCTCACCGACCGCGGCCTGAAGGCGTGTATCGACAGCCAGCAGGTGCTCGGCGGATCAGGCTTCACCACCGAATGGGGGCTTGAGCAATATGTCCGCGATTGCCGCATTTCGCTGATCTATGAGGGCACCAATGGCGTGCAGGCGCTGGACCTTGTGGGCCGCAAGCTGCCGGCCAATGGCGGGCGGGCAATGTTCACCTTCTTTGCCGAGATCGACGACTTCATCGGCACCCATTCGGGCGATGACGCCATGACCGCATATCTTGAGCCGCTCGGCCATGCGAAGGCTGAACTGCAGGAAGGCGCGATGTGGCTGATGCAGAACGGGATGACCGACTTCAACAATGCGGGTGCGGCCTCGACCGATTTCCTGCATCTGTTCGGTTACACCGCGCTTGGCTACATGTGGGCGCTGATGGCGAAGGCGGCTCTGGCAGCGAAGGCCAACGGGACGGGCGAGGCCTATCACGACACCAAACTGGTCACGGGCCGCTACTATATGGAGCGCGTCCTGCCGGAAAGCACCGCCTGCCTGAAGCGCCTGAAGACGGGCGCGGCGACGATGATGTCGCTTCCGGCTGACCAGTTCTGACATGCTGACCCTGCTGCGCCGGTCGGAACGGATCGGCGCAGCAATCCATTTCCCCTGCGGCACCGGCGACACCGGTCAACGCAACTGATACAAGGCAAGGCCATGCACGACGCGCCGCCTGACATGCACCCCGATGACGTGGAACGCTTCCTGACCGCAGGATTGCCGGGCCGTCCGCCGTGCTCGGTCACACTCGGGCTGGAGGTGATCAGCATCGACGTCGATGCCGGAACATCGCATGTGCGCTATGAGGCGCGGCCGGAGTTCTGCAATCCGGCGGGTGTGATGCAGGGCGGATTTGCGGCGGCAATGCTGGACGACGCGATCGGCATGCTGACAACGCTGCGTCTGGCGGGCAAGGCGTTTCCGTCCACCATCGACCTTTCAACACATTACCAGCGTCCTGTCCGCCCCGGCCCGGTGGAGGTGCGCGCGCGGATACTGACGCTCGGGCGGACGGTGATATTCGCCGAGAGCGACCTCTATGACCGGCGCGGCAAGCTCTGTGTCCAGGCGCGCTCCAGCCTTGCCATCATCCGGCTACCGTCCGGCCGGTCCAAGCCCGGAGACGACAGCTAGCATTTCGCAAGACACCGACCGCCATCAGCAATTCGTCATAAGAACGCATCTTCAAGGGAGAATGACCACCATGGCCGAAGCTTATATCTACGACGCTGTCCGCACACCGCGCGGCAAGGGCAAATCCAACGGATCGCTGCACGAAATCACCGCGCTGAGCCTCGCCACCCAGGTGCTCGAAGCGATCCGCGATCGCAATAATCTCGACACATCCAAAGTCGATGACGTGATCCTCGGATGCGTGTCGCCTGTCGGTGAACAGGGATCGGACATTGCGCGCATTGCCGTGCTCAACGCCGAATATGCCGAAACCACGGCGGGCGTTCAGGTCGACCGGTTCTGCGCCTCCGGCCTTGAGGCCTGCAACATCGCGGCGGCCAAGGTGATGACGGGCGAGGCCGACATGGCGATTGGCGGCGGCGTCGAGGCGATGTCGCGCGTGCCGATGGGGTCGAATGGCGGGGCGTGGTCGTCTGATCCGTCCGTGGCCATCAAGACGCATTTCACGCCGCAGGGCGTCTCGGCCGACCTGATCGCGACCAAGTACGGCTTCTCGCGCGATGACGTGGACGCCTATGCCGTCGAGAGCCAGAAGCGCGCGGCGCAGGCGTGGGCGGAGGGGCGGTTTTCCCGCTCTGTGGTGCCGGTCAAGGACCAGATGGGCGCCATCATCCTCGGCCATGACGAGACGGTGCGCGGCAACACAACCATGCAGTCGCTCGCGGCCCTGAACCCGGCCTTTCAGATGATGGGCGACATGGCGTTCGATGCCGTGATCAAGCAGCGCTACCCCGAAGTGGAAAAGGTCAACCATGTCCACCATGCCGGCAATTCGTCGGGCATTGTCGATGGCGCCTCGGCGGTGCTGATTGGCAGCAAGGCGATGGGCGAAGCGCTCGGACTGAAGCCGCGCGCGCGGATCAAGGGTTTTGCCTCGATCGGTTCGGAGCCGTCCATCATGCTGACCGGGCCGGAATTCGTGACCGCCAAGGTGCTGAAGAAGCTCGGCATGGACAAGGGTGACATTGACCTTTGGGAGCTGAACGAGGCGTTCGCGGCTGTCGTCATGCGGCTGATGCAGGCCTTCGACATTGATCACGACCGGATGAACGTCAATGGCGGGGCCATCGCGATGGGCCATCCGCTGGGCGCGACGGGGGCGATGATCCTCGGCACCGTGATGGACGAGATGGAACGCTCGGACAAGGAAACCGCCCTGATCACGCTGTGCGTCGGCGCAGGCATGGGCACTGCGACCGTCATCGAACGCGTCTGATCGGGACCGAACAGGGAGATTATCCAGATGAACCTCGAAACATTCAACTATTCGGTCGATGCTGACGGCGTGGCGCATGTCGTTTTCGACGTGCCGGGCCGCTCGATGAACACACTTACGGCCAAGGTGATGGCGGAACTGCCGCAGATCGTGGCCGCGATCCGGGATGACGCGAACGTCAAGGGCGCGGTCATCACTTCGGGAAAGGCGTCGGGCTTCTGCGCCGGGGCTGACCTTGGGGAGATGGGGTCGCGTGACACCTCCGGCATGAGCGGCGACGAGCGGCTGAAGGCCGAGTTCGAGCGCGGCTTCTCGCTGAACAGGACTCTGCGCGAGCTTGAGACCTGCGGCAAGCCGGTGGCCGTCGCCATCAACGGTCTGGCGCTGGGCGGCGGGCTGGAGGTGTGCCTTGCGGCGCACTATCGCATTGCCGCGAGCGACAATCCCAGGCTGCAGCTTGGTCTGCCTGAAGCCAAGGTCGGCCTTCTGCCGGGCGGCGGCGGGACGCAGCGCTTGCCGCGCCTGATCGGCGTGATGGCGGCGGCGCCCATGCTGCTGCAGGGCCAGTCGCAGACCGCCGAAAAGGCCAAGGCGATGGGCATCATTCATGATACCGCGCCGACCGCCGAACTGGTGGAAAAGGCCAAGGCCTGGGTGCTCGCCAATCCGAACGCCAAAGCGCCATGGGACGAGCCGAAATTCCGCGTTCCCGGCGGCGCGCCGCACACACCCGCGGGCGCGCAGCTCTTCTCGATGGCTCCGGCCATGCTGACCAAGGAAACCAACAACAACTATCCGGCGCAAGAGAACATCCTGAAATGCGTCTATGAGGGGCTGCAAATGCCCTTCGATGCCGCCATCCGGATCGAGTCGCGGTATTTCCTGAAGACCGCTGCCACGCCGCAGTCCAAGGGCATGATCCGCACCCTCTTCCTGTCGATGCAGGCGCTCGGCAAGGGCGCGTCGCGGCCGGTTGGCCCGGCGCCGTTCGAGGTGAAGAAGGCGGCGGTGCTGGGCGCTGGCCTGATGGGCGCCGGCATCGCCTACGAGCAGGCGCGCGCGGGCATCGAGACGGTGCTGGTGGACGTCTCCCAGGAGAGCGCGGAGAAGGGCAAGGCCTATTCCCAGCGCATCGTCGACAAGGATGTCTCACGCGGGAAGCTGACGCGAGAGAAGGCTGACGCCATTCTGGCCCGGATAACGCCGACGACCGATTACAGCGCCATTGCCGGCGCCGATATTGTCGTCGAGGCGGTTTATGAAGACCCGGACCTCAAGGCGCGGGTCACCAGGATGGCTGAGCCGCACCTGCGTGAGGGCGGCGTGTTCGGCTCCAACACATCGACCCTGCCGATCACCGGCCTTTCGGCTGCGTCGGACAAGCCGGAGAACTATATCGGCATCCACTTCTTCTCGCCGGTCGAGCGGATGGGGCTGGTGGAGATCATTGTCGGCGACAAGACCTCCCAGGAAACGCTGGCCAAGGCCATCGACTACGTGATCGCCATTCGCAAGACGCCGATCGTGGTCAATGACTTCCGCGGCTTCTACACCTCGCGCTGCTTTGGCACCTACACGCAGGAAGGCATGGAAATGCTCGCCGAGGGCATCGCGCCAGCCATTATCGAGAATGTCGGGCGTCAGGCCGGCATGCCGATGGGGCCGCTGGAAGTGTCGGACTCGGTCGGTCTCGACACCGCGTTGAAGATCGGCAAGCAAATGGCCCGCGCGAACGGGACCGAATACACCAATGATCCCAAGGGCGCTCTGCTCGACTGGGTCGTCGAGGCGCAGGGTCGCGCGGGTCGCAAGGCCGGCAAGGGCTTTTACGACTATGGCAGCGATGGCAAGCCGACGCGGCTGTGGCAGGGTCTTGGCGACAAGATCGAAGTGACGGTCAATGAATGCCCGCCGGAGATGAAGAAGGAGCTGACGCACCGTCTGCTGGTGCGGCAGGCGATCGAAGTGTCGCGCTGTTTCGAGGAGGGCGTCATCACCGACGCGCGCGACGCCGATGTCGGCTCGATCCTGGCCTGGGGCTTTGCGCCATGGACTGGGGGGTGCTGTTCCTACATGGATCTGTTCTGGGGCGGGCTGCGCGGCTTTGTCGCCGAGGCCGACCGGCTCGCCGATGCCCATGGCGAACGCTTCCGCCCCGGCCAGATGCTCCGCGATATGGCCGCCAGTGGCGAGACCTTCTACAGCCGCTTCGGCCCGGACATGAAGGCTGCCGCTGCGGCGTAAACGTCTTCGCCTGAACGACGACAGAAACAAGCCCGGCACCTGATGGTGTCGGGCTTTTTCTTGTTGATGCGCCGCACACCCATAAAGTTTGACAAGCGTGCTTGACATGACAAGGTTGCTTGTCTATCTGTCAAGTGTGCTTGATAAGGAGGATACCATGCAAGACGACAAGATTGACCTGTATTGGGGCAGGTTCTGGCTCGCGATCGCCGGTGCGCTCATCGCCCTGGCTGGCGGCGCTACCGCCCTGGTGCTGTTTGAAGATGACGACACATCGAAATGGATCGCGCTGGCCGTTGTGGTCGGCTTCATTCTGATTGGTGTGCTGCTGAACCGCCCGCTGGTTGGAAAAGATGAATTCGACCAGAGGATCGACCTCAGTGCCCTCGGACAGGCAGGCATGTTCATACTGGGCTATGCCGTGATCCAGAACCTCTTCGCTGCGATGGAGGCTCCAATCGGTATTGAGGTGCCGGTCTACACGCTTCCGGGCTTCTTCCTGATGTATAAGGCGGGTGTCGCGCAGGTCACGCGCTGGAGCCTCGCGCGCGGTGGCAGAAGCTGATCGGGTCGGACAAGCCGAATTGTGAGCAAACCAGAAAGGAGCTTTTCCGTGTCACACCATGCATCAGGCCGCCGTCACTCGCCACGTCGCCAATCCCTCTTGGCGGTCGGCATTGGTATCGTTTCGGGCTTTGCCTGCCTTGTCGGCCTCTGGATCGGCTTGAGCGAGGCCGTTGACGAGCCTCTCAACGTCTCGCTCGGCGCCATAGAAGTTCGATTGAGCTTCGATCTTGCGCAGGGCGCGCACATTGCTTTCACGGGAGTCGCGCCATGAACGGTGTCGGATACAAGCAGGCACGCAAGCGCTATTTCCGCCTCTTCTGGCCTGCGATGGCGATATACATCGCTCTGGCGATTGGCGGGAAATTCTGGCTTGGCCAGTATGCTGTCGAGCCGATGTGGCTGAAGATTACCACCAGTCTTGCTGTATCGATCCCGCTCGTCGCAGCGCTCGGCCTGATGCTGCGTTACGCCTTCGAAACCGATGAGTTCCAGCGCCGCATCCAGATCGAATCCATGGCGATTGCGGGCGTGCTGACGGCTTCTGTCGCCTCCGTCGTGGGGTTTCTCCAGATGTATGATGTTCTCCCGGAGTTTTCGGTCTTGTGGTTTGGACCGGGTTTCATGATGCTGCATGGTCTTGCCTCGCTCTTTCGCGGTGGAAGGCATTGCCTGTGAAGAATCTGCTCAGGCAATTGCGTGCGGCGCGGGGGTGGAGTCAGGCAGAACTGGCAGAGCGGCTGAACGTATCGCGCCAGTCCGTCAACGCCATCGAGACCGGGAAATACGACCCGTCCCTGCCGCTCGCCTTCGCGATTGCGCGCCTGTTCGGCCAGCCCATCGAATCGATCTTCGAGGATGAAGCGGAACAGGCGTCCGGCGCGGCGGCGGGCCATGGTGGTGAGCGGGAAAAATTCGACTGAACCGCCTGCCGTTCTGATCTGCATCATGTTGGCCGCCGGGCAGCGGGGCATGATGGAGGCACCGGCGACGACGCCTGATACGGCCGGACGGAGGAATCGCACCCATGACCATGAAACGCATCACGCTGCGGCTGGCCCGCAATCCTGGCTATCCGGAGGGCGACAGGCAGCAGGGCTATGTGATCATTGCCCCGCTGGATTCAGGCGGGCATCTTATGGTGGACGAATGGCGAGCCCATCGCAGCGCATGCACGGTGGTGCGCTTTCATCCGGACCCTGCCGAGCATGCCGATGGCTGGCTGACGCACCGGGGGAGCCACTGGTTCTTCCGCTATGACGAGGATCATGAAGGGCCGGATGAGCCGGTCTACAGGCTCGGCGATCACCGGTTCGAGATCGGCGAATACGTCACCATTTCGCATGCGGATGGTGAGGCGCTGACCTATCAGGTGGCGGATGTGACCTCGGTCAACGCCTGAGCGCCCCGCCGCGCCTTTGATAAGATGGACCTAAAAGAAAAGGCTCCCCGGCTTTCTGCCAGGGAGCCTCTATGTTGGCGACCCGCCCCTGCCGGTACCCGACGAGGGGCGAAAGCGCGCTATTGTTGAGCTTCAACCGGTGTCAGGATGATCTCGACGCGGCGGTTTGCGGAGCGGCCCGCTGGTGTGTCATTGGTGGCGATCGGGCGGGTCTCGCCCATGCCGATGGCGGCGAGGCGGACCGGGCGAACGCCCTGGGCCTGAAGAAAGTTGCTCACAGCGCCCGCGCGGCGCTCCGACAGATCCTGATTATAGGTGTCAGAGCCGGTTGAGTCGGCGTGGCCGATAATATCGACGGCGGTCGACGGATAGGCCTTCAGCGTTTCGGCGACATCGTTCAGCGCTTGTGTGAACTGCGGCTGGATGGTGGAACTGTCGACCGGGAAGGTGACGTCGGACGGCATCGTCAGGGAAATCTGGTCGCCGACGCGGGTGACCTCGATGCCGGTGCCGACGGTCTGGCGGCGCAGTTCGGCTTCCTGACGGTCCATGTAGACGCCGATACCGCCGCCGGCGACCGCGCCCACCGCCGCGCCAATGGCCGCGTTGCGTCCATCGCTACCGCCCGCAAGCGTGCCAAGGCCAGCGCCGAGAATGGCTCCGGCGGCGGCGCCGGTCGCGGTGTTGCCATAGATGCGCTGGCCGGTATTGGGATCGGTGGCGCATGCAGCAAGAAGCAGCGCCGCAGCGCCAAGGGTCATGATCTTTTTCATGTGGAAAATCCTCTGGTGGTTACATCCGATCAACGTCTGACCGGAGCCGCGCGTTCCATTTGCTGAATCTGCGGCGGATTTGCGGCCAATGAAGCTTGCGCGGCGTGCGTCACTGCGACGTTTGTCGACTTGGCGGGAGTGCAGGTGCGTGGCAGGGTGAGGGCATGAGAAAGCACGTCTACACCGTCTTCGGCCTGATCATGCTCGTCATCTTCCTGTGGCGGATGGCCGAGGCCCTGCGCACGCCGGGGATCGGCCTTCCAGAGGCCTATGCGGCGGGCGGCATCGTGCTGGCGCTGATCATGTCGGGATTGGGGCTGCGGATGTGGATGCAGCAACGCGGTGCGCGCTGAAGCCCCGGTCTTTCGTCTGGCTTCAGCCTGTGTTTCAGCGTCTTGCGGTTGCGCCATGGCCGGTTCGCAGCGGGCTCCGGCTGCTGCGCGCCTGTTTCAGGACTGAAGGCCGCCGTCAAGGCCAAGTTCGACGGCGCCGATCAGGCCGGCATCATCGCCGAGGCCCGGTGTGGTGATGAGAGCATCTGAACTGTCGGCCGCGCGGCCGAGATAGCCCGCAATCTGTTGTGTGTATGCGGCGCGGACGCGGCCCAGAAGATGCGGCGCGAGCATCAGCCCGCCGCCCAGCACAATGCGCTGCGGACGAAATGTCAGCGTCAGCGTGCGGCAGGCCTGCGCAAGGTAGTCGGCAATGGCGTCCCAGGCTGGCGCGTCGGGGGCGAGCGCTGACGGCTCTCCGAAACGGGCGCGAATGGCCGAAGCCGAGGCCATGCCTTCCAGGCAGTCGCCGTGGAAGGGGCAGTTCCCGGCAAAATCTGCATCAAGCGGATGGCGGCGCACGCTGATATGTCCGAACTCGGGATGGGAAGGACGGGCGAGCATCCGGCCCGACGCCATCAGTCCGGCGCCAATGCCCGTGCCGATGGTCATGTAGGCGGCGGAGGTGCAGCCATGGGCTGCGCCGCGGCGGATCTCGGCCAGAAGAGCGCCGTTGACGTCGGTGTCGATGATGGGCGTGACGCCAAGGGCGGACGCGAAGAATGAACGCAGGTTTGTTCCCGCCCAGCCGGGCTTAGGTGTCTCCAGTATCGTGCCGTAGTCGGGCGAGGCCGGGTCGACATCCAGCGGGCCGAAACTGGCGATGCCGAGCGTGGCAAAGGGCGCCGCCGGGCGAACGTCCGCAAAGAAGTCCGCGCACAGCTGCAGGGTCTCGGGCGGTGTGGTCACGGGGACGCGGCGCGTTGCGATGAGGTGGCCACCCGCGCCGGTGACACCGCATTTGAACGTCGTGCCACCGGCATCAATGCCGGCCCCGGCCGGGGGTGTGATCATGTCAGGTCTCCTCATTGGATGTGTCCGGTCGGGCGTTGACACGATAGGTTGGACATGGCGTTGCAAACGATTGTATTTGAAGTTATCACAAGGCGGGAGGAGACAACAAGATGACAAGTTCCAGTTCGATTGCACCCACGGGCCGCGCCGTGTCCTACCTGCTCGTGTCGGTCCTGACCTACACCATGTTCTTCATGTTTGCGATGACCACCGACGCGGTCGGCGAGATCATCAAGATCGCCAAGGGCGAGATGGACATGACCAACACCCAGGCCAGTGCGTTTCACTGGGCGACGATGGTGGCGATTGCCCTGTCGGGTATCGGCCTCGGCTTTCTGGCCGACCGGTTCGGGCGGAAATGGACGATCATACTTGGCCTTTCCATCTATGGACTGGCCAGCGCGCTGTTTCTGACGGGCAAGTCGTTCGAGCTGTATTTCGTCCTGCTCTTCATCTCCGGTATCGCCATCGGCGTGTTCAAGACGGCCGCGCTGGCGCTGGTCGGGGACATTTCGACATCAACGCGTGACCATACGGCGCGCATGAATGCGGTGGAGGGGTTTTTCGGCGTCGGCGCGATTGTCGGGCCATTGCTTGTGGTCTGGATGACTGGGCAGGGCCTGTCATGGACGTGGCTCTATGCGATCGCGGCGTGTCTGTGCGCCGTGATGATCGGAGCCGCCGCCCTGACACGGTATCCGCCGGCCGCGCATGCGCGCAAGACGCCGGCCACGCTGGGCCACACGCTATCACTCCTCGGCAATGGACACGCGCTGGGATTCTCGCTGGCGATCGCGCTCTATGTCGCCTGCGAGGTTGCCATCTTCGTCTGGTTGCCGACCTTCCTGATCGGGTTTCAGGGCGACGGGCTGTCGATGACGTTCGCAACATACGCGGTGATGATCTTCTTCGTGCTGCGCGCGGCGGGGCGGTTTCTCGGCGCGCTGTTGCTGCGCGTGATGGACTGGAAACTGGTTATGATGGTGTTTGCGGGGGCGATCTTCGCGTGCTTCGTTGCCAGCGTGGTGCTCGGAAAGGGGGCGGCGGTGTTCCTGCTGCCATTGTCGGGCCTGTTCATGTCGATGATGTATCCGACACTGAACTCCAAGGGGATCAGCTGCTTTCCGAAGAGTGATCATGGCGCGGTGGCGGGGCTGATCCTGTTCTTCACGGCGGTCTCTGCAGCATTTGCGCCTTTGCTCATGGCCCTTGTCAGCGACCGGTTTGCTGGCGGTGATCTGCGGCTCGGATTCATGCTGGTGACGGGATTTGCGGGTTTCCTGTTCGTGATGGGGATATGGAACTGGCTGACCAATCCGGCCGCAGCGGCGCTGGAGGCGGCTGACCGTTCCGACTATGCCGGGCAGGAGGCGTGATGCGGCTGGTTCATCCGACCGCGCCAGTGCCCGGACCGTCGGACACGCTGTTCACCGGCGCCATCCGGCATGATCAGCTCTGGCTTTGGGATTCCTGGACGCTGCGGGAGGGCGACACGCTGCACCTTTATTGCCTTGCTCTGAGCCGGAGAGGGCATGACGGGGCACCAATCCTGCCGCCGCAGCGCAATGACCATGGCTTTCATGTCCGCCATTTCGTTTCCCCGGACGGCGGCACGCACTGGCGCGACCTCGGTTCGGTGCTGGAGCCGGGGCGCGCTGGCGATGGGGCGGACGCGCGCAATGTCTGGAGTGGCTCGGTCACCCGGCTGGGCGATGGACTGGTGGCGTTCGGCTATACCGGGCTACGCGAGGCGGGCGCGGGGCGACGTTTCCTGCAGACCATCTGCGCCGGGCTGGGCGGAGACCCGGACCGGATGGACCGGGCGCCGGCAGCCGCCATCAGTTGTCCGCTGCGCGATTACGAAATGATCCGCGACGCCGGCTATTATCTGTCACCGTTGAACGAACTCGGGGCGGATGGGGGCGAGGAGGGCGGGCCGATCATGGCCTGGCGCGACCCTTTCCTGCTGGAGGATGAGGGCGGGGTGCTGCATGCCTTCTGGTCGGCAAAGCTGGCCCCGACACGGCCGACGATTGCCCATGCGATTCTTGCCCGGCGCGGTGATGACATCGTTCTGGACCGGCTGCTGGCGCCCATCGCCCTGCCCGACAGCGAGGCCTTCACCCAGGCCGAAGTGCCGAAAATCTATCTTGATCGCCCCAGCGGTCAGTACCTGCTGCTGATTTCGGGATGTGACAGGATGTTCGAGGGCCAGCCGGACAGCGACGTAAGCCAACAGCAGAGGCTGTATCGCGCCGACAGCCTGGACGGACCCTGGCATGGCGCGCTGGACGGGGAGAGCGTGCTCGGCGGATTGAACGGCCTGTTCGGTTCGAGCCTGATCGGACATGACCTCTCGGCCGGGCGAATCGAGGTGCTGGGGCCGTTTACCGAAAATGCCGGCTTGCCGTTGCAGCTCACCTTTGCGCCGGTGCGGTCAGTTGCGCTGACGGGAATGCGGTTCGCGGCCAGGGCGGGCTGAGCAGGCCGGGCTGAGCAGGGCGGGCTGAGCTTAGGCGCCGGAAGATGCTCGCACCACCAGCCGCGTCGGGGTCAGCTGCGAGGTGACGGTCTCCCCGGCCAGCTTGCGCAGAAGAAGATCAACCATCAGCCGGCCACCGGCCTCGATGCTCTGGTCAATCGTGGTCAGGGGCGGCATGGCCATGGCCGACTGCGTGATGTTGTCGTAACCGACGACGGCAATGTCTCCCGGAACGCTGCGCCCGCGTGCCTGCAGCGCCATCATGGCCGACATGGCCAGCACGTCGGAGGCCGCGAAGATGGCGTCAAAGTGAAGCCCGGCGTCGATCAGGTTCAGTATGCTCTGAAATGCCGGGCGACTGCCGAACTCGATGTTCAGGACGCGGGCCGGCTCGGCAATGACGCCGTGCTCGGCATGCGCCCGGATGAAGCCTTCATGGCGAAGCATGACTTCCGGCAGGTCGCGCGGGCCGATGAAGAGAATGGCGCGGCGGCCGCGCGACAGGAGGTGATCTGCGGCCAGACGCCCCCCTTCGAGATTGTCGCTTCCGACCAGCGTGTAGGCGCTGTCACTGATGCGGCCACCCCAGACCACGACTTTTTCGGCGAGCGGCCCGAGCGCGTCCAGTCGCCGTGAGCGTCCGGCCTGGCCGATGATGATCAGGCCGTCGGCCTTGCCGGTTTGCAGGAGGCGGCGTTCGGCGATCTGCTCTTCGCCCTTCGGCGCGCTGATGATGAGGTCATAGCCGCGATCGGCGGCAGCGTCGCTGACCGCGCCGACCATTTCCAGGAAGAACGGGTCGGAAATCGTCTGGCCGGAGGCCGGGCGCAGCGGAATCACGATGCCGATGGCCTCGGCGGACTGGCGTCTCAGATTGCGCGCCGAAGCGTTGACCGCATAGCCGGTCTGCTCTGCGATCCGCAGGATTTCTCGCTTCGTCTCTTCCTTGACCAGCGGACTGTCGTTCAGCGCCCGCGAGACGGTTGAAACATCCACGTCGGCAAGGCGAGCCAGTTCGGCCATGGTCATCTTGCGCTGGGAAGTCACCTTGTCGTCCTTGCTGATGCCCGCGGGAACGTCTGATCCTAACGGTGTATCAGCGCGCGGGCCAGTCCTGGCAAGCCACGGACAAAGATACGGCCCGCCTGCAGATGCAGACGGGCCGATGAAGTGTCCGGCGCGGCGAAGGACGCCGCCTCGCCGGGGGAAGACGTCAGAAGGCGTAGCGGATGGTGGCCGAGATCGTCCGGCCATTGATCGGGCGGAACCGCACGAAGTCGCCAATGGCGGGATTGCCCTCCTCACCCTCGGTGAAGCCGACCTCGTCCAACAGGTTGTTGCCGGCAAGGCTCAGCGTCAGGTTCTCGCGAAGGTCATAGTTCAGATACGCGCCAACCGCCGTGTAGCCGGGCAGGTCGAACTGGTTGCTGTCCTGCACCGGCGCATCGCCGGTCGAGAAGATGTTCAGCCCGACGCTGAAGCCGTCACCCTCATAATAGGGGCTGAGGTTCAGCGTGTAGGGCGACTGGCGGCGCGGACGATTGCCGAGACTGGCATTGGTGGCCGGACCGGTGATTTCGGCGTCGGTCAGGGTCAGGTTGCCGGTGATGCCAAAGCCCTTGCCGATGGTGAAATCGCCCTCAATCTCAAGGCCGCTGGAGGCGAACTCGGTCTGGATGACGCTCTGTGTCGAGGCTTCGAACTGGGCCGCCTCTGACACCTGCGCGTCGAAGTAGACGATGCTGAGATCGCCGGCTTCAAAGCGGAAGCGGGCACCGATCTCGAACTGTTCGACGAAGTTCAGGAACAGATCGCCGTCAGGTGAGGTGCCGACGCCGTTGGTGACGGTCAGGTTGCCGGTCGAGCGGTCCGGGGCTGTCAGCGAAGCGCCTTCCGAATAGTTGGCGAACACGGCAAAGTCGTCGTTGACCCGGTAGTTGGCGCCGATCGAGTAGCTGTCGAAGTCGGCATCGTATTCCGTCCGCACGAGCGCCGCCGGATCAAAACGCTGCGCCGCCTGCTCATTGGTCTCGATCGTGCCGTCGCCGTCAACATCGAACGGCCCGACAATGCCGGCGCCGAAACCGCTATACTGTCCGGAGACGGTGTTGTTGGTCTGACGGTAGGACGCCTCCACGGTGAGGTTGTCGAGATCGAAATTGGCCGAGACATAAGGCGCGACCTGTTCGATGTCGAAGTCCCAATAGACCGAGCAGCAATTGCCGAAATTGTTGTTTCCAAAGCCCTGGCCATTGATGAAGGAGCCGTCCGCCGGGTTCAGGAAGGTGCTGCCCGGATCGTTGGTGATGAACCGCCCGCCGCGCAAGACAGCGCGGGCGTCATTGAAGCTCCAGACCTGCTCGCTCGCCTGATCGGCATAGAAGATACCGGCCTTGATCGTGACGAAGTCGAAGTCGCCAGTCACGGCAAAGTCACTGAAAACGTTGCCGACGTCGGGCACCGAGGTGTTGAACAGAACGAAGTTGATGTTGGACGATCCGTCAGCATTGGTGCTGTCAAGACCGGCCGGGAAGGGGGCGTAGAAGCTGCTGGAAATGTCCGCCCAGCGCGCCTTGCCGCTGACCGTGAACATCTCGTTCAGGTCGTAGCTGCCTTCGAACCCGATCGAGGTCATCTTGGCCTCAACGCCTTCGCTGACCCGGTCACGCGCGTTGCCAAGCCGCAGGGCAATGTCGGTCAGGCCAAGCGAGTTTGTGCCCGAGCCGAGATCAAGCCCGTTCAGCGGCGCGATGGAACCGTCATTTGCAACCACCGCCGGAAGCGGAAGGAAGGTCGGGACGCGGTCGTCGAGATGCTTGAAGTGGACGACAAAGTTGCCGCGCTCGAAATCCATGCCGACCGATGCCTTGATCTGGAAGCCTTCTTCCTGATCGTTCACCGTCTCGCGCACGCCTTCGCCGGTGCGGGCAAAGCCGCCGACCGTGTAGTAGAGGCCGTTGTCCAGCACGTCGCCAAACTCGCCATCGAGGCGCAGCGCGTTGTAGTCAATGCCCGTGGTCAGCGCGACAGAACCGCCGCGCTCGGTCGGCTTGCGGGAAATCAGGTTGATGATGCCGCCCGCCGCGTTGGGCGCCTGCGTGGAGGCCGAACCGCCCCGGATCGACTGGACCGAGCCGATTGTGCTGTCGACGCGCATGTAGCTGTCAGCCGTGCTGAAAGCCACGTCGCCGACCAGCAGCGTCGGGAAGCCGTTCTCCTGCAGCGACAGATAGCGCGAACCGCCAGACGCGATGGGCAGGCCGCGAACCTTGATGTTGGCATTGGCATCCCCGCCAGTGTCTTCCGACTTGACGCCGGGGATGGCGCGGAAAAGCTCGTTGATCGAGCGCGGGGCGAGGTTGCGGATGGCATCCTCAGGCAGGGCGGACACCGACGCCGACGAGTCGAAGACGGTGGTTTCCTGCGCGACGCCGGTCACGATGATGGCCTGCTGTCGGGACTCGGTCTCTTCCTGTGCCAGCGCGGCAGAGTATCCAAGAGCGAGCGCCCCGGCGCTGAGCAGAAGCGAGTATTTGCGGATCGACATGACTGAATTTCCTCCCTGGGAGCGTTTGTCGCCCATCTGTTTGGTGTTCCGCCGTGGATGAAATCCGGGCGTTTGCGAACACCTTCTCATACGCCGGGCCTACAAACGATTGCAACAGCCAAATGCAAACGATTGTATTTTTCGGTGACGATTTTCGGAACTGTTGCCGAAAGGTCGCGGTCTGGAGAAGGTCGTCCAGCACGGGACATCAGGCAGGAGGCACAAGCGCGCGGTGTGAAGCATGAGCGACAAGCCAAGCGGCAAGCGAACGGGGAGTGCGCTGGAGCGGGCAGCGGGAATCGAACCCGCACGAAAAGCTTGGGAAGCTTTCAGGCTACCACTACATCATGCCCGCGCCATTCTAGGCTACCATTGGCGGGGACCGGGGTTCAAGCGCTATCTGCCATGCCATGCCATGCCATTGCTTGCGCCGGCTTGCCGACGGCGGTGTCTTTGCGGCAAGATCAGGTTCTGACGGGGGAGATGGCGATGAAGAATGGGGCGATCGGACTCGCGACACTGGCTGTGATGGCAGGATGCGCGGCGGGGCCGGCGCCGAACGTGGCCGCGGCCGGGCCCTCAGCCCCCGCAGCCCTCATGGTCAAAGCGCCAAGCGCGGCGCAGCTTGCGGTGTTCGGCGTGCTCTCCAGCCTGCCGGGGCGACGCTTTACCGGCGAGGTCACCGCGCCCGATGGCACAAGCTTCACCGACTTCCAGCACTGGGAATGGGCGCTCGGCGGGAATGCGATTTCCTGCACCCATGTGCTCGGCGATGGCAGCTATGGCGGGGAGACGCTGATCTATCCGGACGCGAAGGGCACGTTGCAGTATGTCTACGTCACCACGGGCGGTTTCCGCACCGAAGGCTCCTTCAGCCTCACAGGCGTGGGCGTGTGGCAGGCGGAGGAGGCCGTGCTGGGCCATCCGACGATCACGATGGTGAGGTCCACAGGGTCGATAGAAGGCGACCGGCTGCTTTCGACGTCGAGCTATCTCGATGGCGGGGTCTGGGTCGAGGGGCAGAGTTTCGAATACCGCGAAACCGACGCGCCTCTCCCCCCGTTCCGACCCCTCGCAGGGCCGGACGGGGCGGAGTGACGGGGCCAAGTGACCGGGCCGGGTGCCGGGGCCTCAGACGTCCGATGCGACTTTCATCGAGATGATCTTGTCCGGGTTCTGGACGGGTTCACCGCGCTTGAGCTTGTCGATGTGCTCCATGCCCTCGGTGACCTGACCCCAGACGGTGTATTGCCGGTTGAGGAAGCCGGCGTCCGCAAAGCAGATGAAGAATTGCGAATTGGCCGAGTTGGGCGCGTTGGTGCGTGCCATCGAGCAGGTGCCGCGCACATGCGGCTCGGAGGAGAATTCAGCCTTCAGGTCCGGCTTGGACGATCCGCCCGTGCCGCGGCCCTGCGGGCATCCGGCCTGCGCCATGAAGCCGTCAATCACACGGTGAAATACGATGCCGTCATAAAAGCCTTCGCGGGCCAGCTCCTTGATGCGGGCAACGTGGCCGGGCGCGAGGTCAGGGCGCAGGGTGATGGTGACGCTGCCTTGGGTGGTTTCCAGCAGCAGGGTGTTTTCGGGGTCGGCCATGTCAGGATTTCCTTGAAGGTGAGGGAGAAAGGGAAGGGACGTGACGCCCGGCGTCAGCCAAGGCTGGCGCAGAAGCGCTGGATGCGTGTCATCGCCTCGCGCAGGGCGTCGGTGGAGGTGGCGTAGGAGATTCGGAAGGCCGGTGACAGTCCAAACGCCTCGCCATGCACGACGGCGACCTTTTCGGTGTTCAGGAGTTCGGAGGCAAAGTCCGCGTCATTGTCGATGCGCTTGCCGGAGGGGGTGGTCTTGCCGATCACGCCGGCACAGGAGGGATAGACGTAGAATGCGCCCTCCGGCGTCATGCAGGACAGGCCCTCGGCAGCGTTCAGACCCTCGACACAGAGATTGCGGCGGGCGGCGAACACGGCGTTGCGCTCGGCCAGGAAATCATGCGGGCCGTTGAGCGCGGCGACGCTCGCCCATTGAGAGATCGAGCACGGGTTGGATGTCGTCTGCGAGATCACCTTGCCCATCGCCTTGATGAGCTTTTCCGGGCCGGCCGCATAGCCAATCCGCCAGCCAGTCATGGCGTAGGCCTTGGAAACGCCGTTCATGGTCAGCGTGCGGTCGTAGAGGGCTGGCTCCACCTGCGCGATGGTGAAGAATTCGAACCCGTCATAGACAAGGTGCTCATACATGTCGTCGGTCAGAATCCAGACATGCGGATGGCTCAGGAGCACATCCGCCAGCGCCCGCAATTCGGCGCGGGTGTAGGCAACGCCGGTCGGGTTTGAGGGCGAATTGAGGATCAGCCATTTGGTGCGCGGTGTGATCGCGGCTTCGAGCGCGTCGGGGGAAAGCTTGAAATGAGTGTCCGGGCCGCAGGCGACGGCGACAGGTTCCCCGCCGGCCAGCAAGGTCATGTCCGGATAGGACACCCAGTAGGGGGCGGGGATGATGACCTCGTCGCCGGGGTTCAGCGTGGCGAGGAGGGCGTTGTAGATCACCGGCTTGCCGCCGGGGCCGACATGGACCTGCGAAGGCTTGTAGGACAACTGGTTGTCGCGGGCGAACTTGGCGCAAATGGCGTCCTTCAGTTCGGGCATGCCGTCGGCCGGGGTGTATTTGGTCTTGCCGTCGCGGATGGCGCGAATCGCGGCCTCCTTGATGTGGTCGGGCGTGTCGAAGTCCGGCTCGCCTGCGCCGAGGCCGATCACATTCTCTCCGGCACGCTTGAGTTCACTGGCGCGGGTGGTGACGGCAATGGTGGCGGAGGGCTTGACGCGCGCCAGGGCGCGGCTGAGCTCGATATCGGACATACGAATGATGGTTCCTGTGCTGACCTGGCCGCAGGGCTTTCGCGGCGCCGCGCACCTTAGCGATCTGCCTTGCCCATGCCAACCGGCCCGCGGGCATTCGGTCAAATTGTCCACACGCCAGAAGCAATGCCTTAACCGCTCGGTGGTATTTGCAGGAGGCCCGGGCTAGCGCCTGATTTGCGTCCGGTGGAGGTTTGTAATGAACGCTTTCGAGACGCTCTGGGCACAGTTGCAGATGCTGGCCAACCAGCTTGTGCGCGACATGGGGGTCTGGGTCGACCGCCTCGATCCGTCGGCGCGCCTTTTCATTCTGATCTTCTTCACGCTGATCCTGCTCTTCATCGTGGTGCGCCGGGACAATCGCGGTGCGCACAAGGGCAAGCCGATCTTCCAGTTCATTTTCGCGATGGCGATCGTGGTGACGATCAGCTTCGGTGCGGCTTGGTACTTCCTGCCAAAGGCCTGAGCGCCATCCACGCGCCTGGCCGCGTCCATGCATGTGCGAGGCTGGCGGGCGGGGGCGGGGTTCGCTATCTAAACCGTTATGGAAAATGACGGACACGAACCGGACGCCACTGAACAGACGCAGACGCCTGCGCTCAGCGGGGTCGATGTCATCCGGGACAATCTGAAGCGGTTGCCGGGGCGACCGGGAGTTTATCGCATGCTCGGCGCGGCGGGCGAGGTGCTCTATGTCGGCAAGGCGAAGAACCTGAAGAACCGCGTCGGCAATTATGCGCGCATTGGCGGGCAGACGCAGCGCATTGCAACGATGATTCTCCTGACCCGCGCGATGGAATTCGTTGTCACGGAGACCGAGACCGAAGCGCTGCTGCTGGAAGCCAACCTTATCAAGCGCTTCATGCCGCGCTTCAATATCCTTTTGCGCGATGACAAGAGCTTTCCCTACATCCTGATTCGCCGTGACCATCGCGCGCCGCAGATCCGCAAGTATCGCGGCACGCGCAAGGATGACGGGGAGTATTTCGGCCCGTTTGCGAGCGTCAATGCGGTTGAGCGGACGCTGGACACGCTGCAGAAGGCATTCCTTCTGCGCACCTGCGAGGACACGGTGTTCGAGACCCGCTCGCGGCCGTGCATGCTGCACCAGATCAAGCGCTGCGCTGCGCCCTGCACGGGCGAGGTGAGTGCTGCGGAATATGACGCGCTGGCGCTGCAGGCGTCGGATTTCCTGCGCGGGCGGGCGGTCGATCTGCAGGGCAGGCTGGCCACGGAGATGGAAGCGGCCGCCGAGGCGATGGAGTTCGAGAAGGCGGCGCGGCTGCGAGACCGTATCCGGGCGCTGGCCGTCGTGCGGGCAAGCCAGGCGGTCAATCCGGAGGGCATTGAGGAGGCCGACGTGTTCGCCGTGGCGCAGGATGGCGGGGCGAGCTGCGTTCAGGTGTTCTTTTATCGCGCCGGTCAGAACTGGGGGACGAAGGCCTACTATCCGCGCCATGAGCGGGACGCGGTGCCGGAGGAAATCCTGTCGGCCTTCATCGTGCAATTCTACGATTCGCGGCCTGCGGCGCGGCTGATCCTGACCAATGTGGAACTGGAGGAGGGCCAGCTGATCGCCGAGGCGCTGGCGCTCGGGGCGCGGCACAAGGTGGAATTGCGCTTCCCACAAAAGGGGCAGAAGCGGGAACTCGTCTTGCAGGCGCAGGACAATGCGCGCGAGGCGCTGTCACGCAAGCTGGCCGAGACGCAGAGCCAGGGACGGCTGCTGAAGGAGGTGCAGAAGGCCTTCGACCTGAAGGCCGAGCCGCAGCGCATAGAGGTCTATGACAACTCCCATATCCAGGGCTCCAACGCTGTCGGCGGCATGATCGTCGCCGGGGGGGAGGGGTTTGCCAAGGGTCAGTATCGCAAGTTCAACATCAAGTCCGGCGAGATCCAGCCGGGCGATGACTATGGCATGATGCGCGAGGTCATGACCCGGCGCTTTGCACGGGCGCTGAAGGAGCGCGAAGCGGGCAAGGCCGAGGCCTGGCCTGACCTTGTGCTGATTGATGGCGGGCTGGGGCAGCTGAACGCGGTGATCGAGGCGCTGGCGGGGGTCGGGTTGACTCCAGAGGATGTGGCGCTGGTGTCGATCGCCAAGGGCGTCGACCGCAATGCCGGGCGCGAGCAGTTCTTCATGCCGGGGCGGGCCCCTTTCCGGATGCCGGAGAATGCGCCCGTGCTGTATTACCTGCAGCGCCTGCGCGATGAGGCCCACCGTTGGGCCATCGGTGCGCACCGCGCGCGGCGCTCTGCCGATATCCGCAAGAGCCCGCTGGACGAGATCGAGGGGATTGGCCCCGCGCGCAAGAAGGCGTTGTTGCATCATTTCGGGTCGGCCAAGGGCGTTTCGCGGGCCAAACTGGCAGACCTGACGGAGGTGGAAGGGGTGAATCAGGCGCTGGCGGAGCGTATTTGGGCGCATTTCCACGGGAGCTGAGCCGTCACGGGCGTGGGAGAGGGCGGCGTCAGGCGGGGGGCTTGACCGGCTCCTCCTCGATGGCCTCGAACTGGTCTGCGCGCGACATCTTCGGAAAGAGCCAGGTCCAGGAGAGAGCGGCGGCGATGGCAATGCTGCCGCCAAGTATGACGGCGCCGACCGGCCCGAGAAAGCGCGCGGCGACGCCGCTTTCGAACTCGCCAAGTTCATTGGACGCCGAGATGAAGATGAAGGAGACCGAGGCAACGCGGCCCTTCATCGGGTCGGGCGTTGCCAACTGGATGAGCGACTGGCGAACGAAGACGGAGATCATGTCCGCTGCGCCGGTGATTGCGAGGGCAACAAGGCTGAGCCAGAACACCGGCGACAGGCCGAAGCCGAGCGTCGCCAGGCCGTATATGCCGACCGCCCAGAGCATCCAGCGCCCGACATTGCGGGTCAGCGGACGGGAGGCGAGGATGAAAGCGACGACGACCGCGCCGACAGCCGGCGCAGCGCGCATCAGGCCCAGCCCACCCTCGCCGACATGCAGGATATCGCGGGCATAGACCGGCATCAGCGCGATCGCTCCGCCAAAGAAGACCACGACCAGATCGAGCGATATCGCGCCAAAGACGATGCGGTTGGTGGTGATGTAGCGCAGGCCCTCGGCGACCATGGCGAAGCCGCGCGCGGTGGATTGCTTCACATGAGCCGGCGTGTTGGCACCGGCGATGATGACTGCAGCGGCGCTGGAGAGGATAGCGGCGGTGGCGTAGACGATGTTGGCTCCGAGAATATAAAGCAGTCCTCCAATCGCCGGGCCGATGATGGCGGCGCTCTGGTATCCGAGAGAGTTCCACGCAATCGCCGACGGCAGAACGCTGCGCGGGACAAGGCGCGGATAGAGCGCGCTCGCGGCGGCCGGCGTGAAGGCGTTGACGCAGCCCAGCACGATGGCCGTCGCGAAGATGGTGGTCAGCGCGTCATTCGTTGGCATGAAGACCGAAGCGAGCAGCACGAGCGACGCCGCCGCGCGCACAAGCTGGCAGGTCACGAGAATCCATTTCTGGTTGAGCCGGTCAGCCGCCTGCCCGCCGACAAGCGAGAGGAGGAAAACCGGCACGAACTGGGCGAGGCCAACCATGCCCAGCAGGAAGGCGCTTTCGGCAATGCCGCGCGTCTGGCGGGCGAGATCATAGACCTGCCAGCCAATGGCAACCGCCTCCATCTGGCGGGCCATGGCGACCATGACGCGCATCGACCAGTAGCGTGTGTAGGCTGTGTGACGAAAGACCGAGAGGGAAGGCGCAATGGCCATGGGCGTTCCTGCTTCCTGCGTGCGGCCCGCTGTAGACCCGGCAGGCGTGCAGGTAAAGCGCCGCGCAACCGGCCCCCCTGCTCCGGGGTCGTGTGAGAGGTCGTGCCAACGGGCGTGGCCAAGGACGTGGCCGGGTTGCGCAAACAAGAGCGTTACTGTATTGATAGGAGGCCGTCCAAGTGAAAACACCTGCGGTTTCGTGAGGGATCACCTGCCAAGGGGGTGTTGGCATGTCTGGACGACGAAAGGCCCGGAAAAACCGCGATCTTGTGATCGTGCGTGCGGGGCCAGGCTCATTGCACCCATTGCTCATTCAGCCCGAGGGGGCCGGAGAAGAGCGGGAATATGACCTGTTGGTTTGTGCCTGGCACGAGGATGTGAAAGTTGATCCTGCGCCCGGTATCAGCCGCGTCTGCGTGCCGGGCCAGAAAGTGGCCGGATACGCTCAGCTTTTCCTGGAGCGGCCTGAAATCCTGAAGAATTACGAGAATTTCGCCCTGCTCGATGACGATTTGCTGGCGACCCCGGCGGATGTGAATGCGCTTTTCCGAATGGGGCGCAAATGGGATCTGGACCTCTGGCAGCCGTCGCTGACGCCTGAAAGCCATTTCACCTATGCCGCTTTGCTGCAGTGTCCGTCATTCGAGCTGCGTTTCACCAATTTCGTCGAGATGATGTGCCCATTCTTTTCAAAGCGGATGCTGCAGCGTGCGCAGCCGTTGTTTCGACTGGGTTTTGAAACCGGGATGGACCTCGTCTGGAGCCGGTTGTTTCCAAACAATATCGGTCGCTCCGCCATCATCGACGCGGTGAGCTTCACCCATACGCGACCCGTCGGCACGTCGGTCCGTCATCGCAGCAACGGCCAGCTCAAGGATTATGACTGGGAGGTGGGGGCCTTTCTTGAGATGCACGGGGCGAAGTTCGGGGGCAATGTCTGCTATGCGGCGATCACTCCGGAAGGGCGTCATGTCACGCGGCGCAGCGAGACTGCGCGGCGATACCTTGGCTGGCTCGGGCAGCACGGGAAATCACCCATGCCCGCAGCCGTGTTCTACCGCCGCGTGACCGACGCCATCCGCCATGAACTGTTGCGTCCGGTGAACCTGTCGGTCTTTGACCTTGCGACCTGCGTCGGGGCGCCTGATGGCATGATGGAACAGGCGATCCAGTCGGCCTGAGTGTATAGGCGTGCTGATGGCTGCTGGGGGATTTGGCCTGCCGATTGCAAAAGCGTAAGCAGGCCGGAACATCCGCTTGGGGGCGGCGCGGCAAGTTGGAACATTCCCATGCGCCATGTGAATGACACCGAGAGTGGGGCGGGCTCGATCTGGCAGCGGCTGAAGGTCGAGATGACCCCGCCGGGGAAGCCGACACTGCCGATTGACGCATCAGAGCGCATCCGGATCGCAAGGCCATTGTGCATCTTCTTCATGATCTGGGTGCACACCAATCCCGGGCTGACCGAATTCGATCCGGCCAATCACGGCGTGCGCATCGTCGACCTCTACCGGCTGCTGTTTGCCGACGCGATCGGGCGCACGAGCATAGGGCTTCTGGCCATTGTTTCAGGTTATCTTGCGATCTCGACCGGCCGGGTGTTTCCGTTTCAGCCATTTCTCGGCAAGCGGGTGCGCAGTCTGCTGATCCCGATGGTGGCGTGGAGCGCCATCCTCCTCGGCATGTTTCTCATCGGCGACCGTCTCATGCCGGGCTATCTGGAGCGCCAGCTGGGCGCGCCATTCGAATGGCCGCGCCTGTTCAACTGGCTGTTCGGGGTGACGGCGCATCCTGCGAACTTTCCGCTCGGTTTCCTTCGCGACCTGTTCCTTTGCGCTGTGCTGACGCCGGTGTTCGTGCTGCTGATGCGGCGTGTGCCGTGGCCAACGGTCATCGTGCTGTTTGTCCTGATGGTGACGCATTGGCCGAGCCCTTTCCTCGGCAACAACATCCCGCTGTTTTACGCGATGGGCGTCTGGTTTGCGCTGAAGGACTGGTCGATGACGCGGTTCGTGGACCGGTTTGCCTGGCCGATCTGGAGCGTTTTCCTGATCTATGGCGTGGCGATCGTGTTCTTCCGGATTCATACGGTGCTGAACCCCGATCCGCAATTGAAGGCGGTGTTTGACGGCTTCCATGAGGTGTTGCGGCTGCTCGGCGCGGCGAGTTTCTGGGCACTGGCGGGCTGGCTCCAGAAGAAGCCGGTCGGGGCGTGGGTCGCCAGGGCCGAGCCGTTCACCTTCTTCGTGTTTTGCAGCCATATGTTGTTTACAACGGCGCTGTGGTTGCCGTTCAAGCTGCTGGTCGGTGACTATTACAGCCCGTGGTATCCGCTGTTCTTCGCGGTGACGCCGGTCTTGTCGTATGCCGGAGCGGCGGTTGCGGCGCTGATGCTGGACCGGATCGCGCACCCGGCGGCAACGCTGCTGAATGGCGGCCGCAAGCTGCCTAGAGGCACGCGGACGGGCGGCGATGGTGTCCGGAAAATCTTCTAGGCCTTGGGCCGGCCTGCACGCAGCATCCGTGACGCGCCGACAAGGAAGGCCGCTGCGCCGATAAGCCCGACATAACATCCCCAGCAATGGCCCATCAGGAGCGGCTCACCCAGCCGGACCTCGAAGAATGGGGCGCTGCCGGACAGGGGCGAGCGGCACCAGGCCTGCACGAACGGGTCGCTGGCGTGGGCGACATATCGGGCGGCGCCAAGGGCCGCCATGCCCGC
>JBGSUF010000110.1:0-4339 GCA_041736285.1 Hyphomonadaceae bacterium
CTCGGCGTGATCGTGACCGGGCAGGCCGCGCGCGACGTGTTCGAGGCGCTGGCGGCGATCGGCGTGTCAGCCGCTCAGGCAAGCGATCTCGGCATCTCGATCTTCAAGGTCGCCATGCCCTGGCCGCTCGAACCGACGGCGATCCGGGAATTTTGCGCCGCGCATGAGCGTGTCCTCGTGATCGAGCACAAGCGGCCGCTGATCGAGCAACAGCTCCGCTCCATCCTTTATGACCTGCCCGATGGTCGTCGCCCGCGCATCGAAGGCAAGACCGACATGCAGGGCGCGCCGCTGCTGTCGCAGACCGGGTCGATCCCGGTGCCAGACATTGCGCGCGTGCTGGTCGAGCGCATGCCCACAGAGGGCTGGGACACCGCGCGTGCGGCCCGGTATTTCGAGCGCATCGGACGGGCAAGCGAAATCGCGCGCGGCAATGCGGCGCCGACCGTGCGCAAGCCGCACTACTGCTCGGGTTGCCCGCACAATTCCTCCACCGTGGTGCCCGAGGGCTCACGCGCCCTTGCCGGCATTGGCTGTCACTACATGGCCAATTTCATGCCGGACCGGAACACCGACATGACCAGCCAGATGGGCGGGGAAGGCATTTCATGGGTCGGCCAGCATGCCTTCACCGATGAAAACCACGTCTTCACCAATCTCGGCGACGGCACCTATTCCCATTCCGGCGCGCTCGCCATTCGCGCAGCGCTGACGTCGAAGGCCAACATCACCTACAAGATCCTCTACAACGACGCGGTTGCGATGACCGGTGGCCAGACGGTTGAGTCCGGCCAGACGGTCGACCAGATTGCCCGGCAGGTGGAGGCTGAGGGTGTGCGCACCATCGCCATCGTCACCGAGGACGTGACCCGCTATGCGTCGATGGGCGGGCTTCCGGCCGTCGTGAAGGTCTATGACCGCGCGCGCCTGGAGGAAGTGCAACTCATGCTGCGCGATACGCCCGGCGTCTCGGTGATGATCTACGATCAGGTGTGCGCGACCGAAAAGCGCCGCCGGATCAAGCGCGGCAAGATGGAAGACAAGAACATCCGCGTTCTGATCAATCCGGACGTTTGCGAGGGCTGCGGCGACTGCTCGAAGAAGTCCAACTGCCTGTCGGTGGAGCCGCTGGAGACCGAGCTTGGCCGCAAGCGTGAGATCAACCAGTCGACCTGCAACACCGACCTGTCCTGCGTTCGCGGTTTCTGCCCGTCCTTCGTGACCGTGCAGGGGGCCGACGCGGCCTGGGCGGACCGGGAGCGCGCACAATTCGACGCGTCCGACCTGCCGCTGCCGACCACGCCTTCGCTCGACATGCCATTCAACATCCTCTTCACCGGCGTCGGCGGCACGGGTGTGACCACGACGGCAGCGATCATCGCCATGGCGGCCCACATTGACGGCAATGCCTCCTCGGCGCTCGACATGACCGGCCTTGCGCAGAAGGGCGGGCCGGTGCTCTCCCATTTGCGGTTTGCCCGGACGCCGGACGACATCTCAACGGGCCGTGTGCCGCCCGCCAGCGCAGACACAGTGATTGCGTGCGACCTGGTGGTTGCGGCGTCGCCGGACGCGCTGGTCCTGATGGACGCAGAGCGCACGCGCGCCGTCGCAAACACGGATGTCACGCCGACGTCGGAATTCATCTACGACCGGTCCAAGCGCTTCGAGAGCGACCTGCTGATCGCGCGCGTCCGCCGCCAGGTGACGAACGCCGCCCCGGTCGATGCCGAGGCGCTGGCCGTGGGTTATCTGCATGATGCGATCTACGCGAACATGGTGATGGTCGGCTTTGCCTGGCAGCAGGGCCTCGTGCCGGTGTCGCTGCGCGCGCTTTACCGGGCCGTGAAGCTGAACGGGGTGAAGATCGAGGACAATCTTGCCGCGTTCGACCTTGGCCGCCTCGCGGCTGCGGCGCCGGAAAGGCTGCCGCATCTCGACCGTCCGCGTCAGGAGCTTCCCGAGAAGACGCTGGACGAGCTTATCGAGCACCGCGCGGGCCTTCTGACGGACTACCAGAACGCCGCCTACGCAGACCGGTATCGTGAGATGGTTGCGCAGGTGCGCACGCGCGAGACGGCTCTGGAACTCGGCGAGAGCCTGACGCGGGCCGTTGCGACCTACGCCTACAAGGTCATGGCCTACAAAGACGAGTACGAGGTCGCACGGCTATACACCAACGGCCGCTTCAAGGAGCAGCTTGGCCGCAACTTCACCGGCAAGTACCGCCTGCGCTTCCACATGGCCCCGCCCATGATCTCGAAGAAGGACATTAACGGCCACCTTGTGAAGAAGCCGTTCGGGCGCTGGATGTGGCGCGTCTTCGGGGTGATGGCGCGGTTCAAGAACCTGCGCGGCACGCGGTTCGACGTGTTCGGCATGACCGCCGAGCGCCGGATGGAGCGCGCCCTTCGCGACGCGTATATGGATCAGACGCGGTCGCTGCTGGCCGATCTCAGCGCCGCCAACCATTCCCTCGCCGTGGAGATTGCGTCCATCCCGGACGAGATTCGCGGCTTCGGGCATGTCAAGGAAGCGGCGATGGAGACGGCGCGTGTGCGCGAACAGGCGCTTCTTGCCCAGTGGCCAAACGGCAAGTCGCCCGGTCGCCGCACGACGCTGATCGCTGCCGAGTAACCCCTTGCGAACGCGGTTTGCCCGGCCTATAAGCCGCGTTCGTTTCGGCAAGGTTTGGTAGCTCAGCTGGTTAGAGCGCACGACTCATAATCGTGAGGTCGAGAGTTCAAGTCTCTCCCAAACCACCAAAATCCCCAAAAAACAGGGAATTGGCGGCAGGCTGATCTGGACGGCGCGTCTGCACTCTCGGCCGCCCGCGCCGGTCCTCTCGCCGGGCTTTCTGTCTTGCTTCTCGCGTAGCCTGTCCGCGCGCTTCACTCCACGCCTCCCTGCGGCCTCGCCGGTGGCCCAGGTCGCGGCGTCAGCTTGCGGCCTTCAGCGCCGTGTTGGGGCGGGCGCCGAGGAGGATAAGGTCAGCGAGGGTTGCCACCAGCATTCGCGGCTCCACCGGCTTGACCAGAATGCCATCGAAACCTGCGCTCAGGCAGGCTTCGCGCGTCCCCGCTTCGGCGCTGGCCGTCACCGCAAGGATCGGGACGCGCGCACCCAGCCGTTCGCGTCGCAGCGCACGCACCACTTCCAGCCCATCCATCTCAGGCATGTTGAGGTCGAGGAGGACGGCCTGATAGGCAATCTCGCTGGCACGGCGCAGCGCCTGCAGCCCGGAATGGACGCAATCGACCTGCCAGCCTGCGTCCGTCAGCGCCTTCTCCAGCAGCATGCGATTGACCGGGTGATCCTCGGCCAGCAACACCCGCCCGAGCGCAAATTCACGGCGGCGCGACTGTGTGTCATGCTGCGATGCCGCCGCCGCGTCGGTTTGCGCCGCCGGTGGGCGCAAGGCGGCCAGCGACGCCCCGAGCGACACGCTGAACACCGCTCCTCCGCCCGGATTGGCCGCGCAGGAAACGTCCCCGCCCATGCTCTCGGCAATGGCCTTGACGATGGCGAGGCCGAGGCCCGCTCCGGGCTTCAGCGAGGCCGGACCGCTGCGCGCCTGACTGAAAGGCTGGAACAGGCAGGCGGCAAGTTCCGGGGCAATTCCGGGGCCGGTGTCGGCGACGCTCACCTTCACCCGCGCTTCGCCCAGCGTGCGCAGGCTCTCGATCTGGACGCGGACTTCGCCCCTGTCGGTGAATTTGATCGCATTGCCAATCAGGTTGTTCAGCACCTGGCGCAGGCGAACCATGTCGATCTGTACGCGCTCCGGTCCGTCGCCGGTCCAGCGAACGGAAAAGGCGAGCTTGCGGGCGCGCGCGGTCGCCTGCCATGACAGTTCGGTTTCGCGGGCAAGCTGGCGCAGATTGCATTCGCAGGGCCGCAGCCGGAACGCACCAGAGCGAAGCCGCCCCATCTCGATCAGGTCATCGAGCAACCGACCCAGCGCGCCGCCCGTCGACTCCAGCGTCCGCACGAGGTCGCGCGTCGGCTCGTCCATCCGGCCATCGCCAAGCAGCGTGATCACGCCCATCATCGCCGCCAGTGGCGTGCGCACCTCATGGGCAATGACCGACAGGCGCTGCGCCTCGGCGCGGGAGACGGCGCCGGGTTCGGATTTCGGCAACAGGCCGCGAAGGGCCGACATCAGGGCCGCGCCGCCAAGATGGCCAAGATATTCGCCATCCTCGGTGACGACGATGCCGTCGGCCATGGCCGCGTCGCCGTTCATCACAAGGGTGTCTGCCGCCGCCGCAACGCCGGTGCCAACATCGAGGGCGAGGAATTTCGGCCGCATGGCACGGGTCACGGGTTCGCGCGCGAC
>JBGSUF010000121.1:0-21196 GCA_041736285.1 Hyphomonadaceae bacterium
GCGGGCATCGAATGCACCGGGGGTGAGCGCCGGATCGGCCGGGGCGGCGTAGCGTCGGGCCTCCTCGGGTGAAACGGCAGCCTGCGAAGAGGAAAAGGCAAAGGGCGGCGCATCATCGCCGAGCGAGACCGGTCCCTGAGGCCCGTAGCTCACATTCGGCTGGTCAGGATAACGAAATTGCACCGTCCGGCTGGTTCCAGCCCGTGCTTCGCGCCCGGTGGAGGAACCCGGCGCGCCGGGCTGATCGCCTGCGAAAACGATCGGGGCAGGATTGCCCTTCCCCGCAACAGCAGTTCCGCCCACCGAGAATGCGGAGGCGGTGGCAAGCAGTGCGAACCGGATCAGGTTCGGGACAGGTGAATTCTCAATCGACATGGCCATATCCTTCTGACTGGCGGACCGTCTGCCGGTCATGGCATTCGGTTCTTCCCCGCTTTCTGGCGGGGTGACAGGTGAGCCTACCCTAGCGTGACATGCTTTCAATATCGTGATCGCGTTCGATGAAATTTGCAGCCTCTTTGCGGAAGCAAAACCTGTGACGAAGATGCGGCAAAACCAAGGCAGCGCCGCCCCGCGCGATTTCGCTTGCGCCGGGGGCCTTGCGTTCCGAAGCCGGATTGTCCAATGACGTTGCCGGGCGCGCCACCTTAACGGTCGGAGTGCCCCTTGCGGATGGGTGGCAGAGTGGTCGATTGCGGCGGTCTTGAAAACCGTTGAACCGAGAGGTTCCGGGGGTTCGAATCCCTCCCCATCTGCCAGTCCCGCGGCGGACTCATTTCCCGGCTGAAAGAAAAAGCCGACACCCCGCAAAGGGTGTCGGCCAAGGTTCTAGAAGGACACCGGCCTAGCGTGGGATGACCATCCCTTGCCCGGCCAGTGAAGGTGTTATCGCATGTCCTCCCTGAACGGATGGACGCGCGCGGCGTTGCACTTCATTCACCCTGGAGGCGATATTGAGGGCCATCTGAATGCGTGTTCACCGCAACGGCCTCAAAACCCGCGTCAGGGCGCAACAAATATCGCCTCAAGGCTGCGCTGGTTCATGCCGAGCTTCAGGTAATTGGCGGGTGTGAGGTTAAGCGCCTTGATGACCGCCCTTTCGATTCGCACCCCGCCCTTCCCTTCCCCGTCGTCCGGCGTCAGATCGAAGTCGATGATGTTGACGCAGCCTGTGTCCTGCTCGAAACCCGCGCTGGCCCCGAGCGGAGCGCCGAGTACCCATGTCAGCGCGAGCCGGTTGATCCCCTCATGCGCCACGATCAGCGCCTGGGCCCAGCCTGGCCGCCGCAACAAATCCTCCAGCGCCGCTTTCGTGCGCGCCATGCCGTCGGCGAACCGTTCCCCGCCGTCGAGCCATGTCGCGCCGGGCTCCCCGGCCTGCTCGAACTGGAAAGTCATGACGGCGGCAAGTTGCTGCGCGCTTTCGAAGGCGATGTATTGCCCGGAATGAAGCTCCTCAAGGCGGGGTTCATCCTCCAGGACGAGATCGCGCGGATGACCTGCGAGAACGATTTCTGCGGTTTCCCGCGTCCTGCGTAGCCCGCTGCAGATGGCGATGTCGAAATCAACATCCGCGAGCGCAAGGGCCGCCGCCGCTGCTTCCTCCCGTCCCCGGTCTGTCAGGCGCGCAATCGAAGGATCGCGTGCGCGCACGACCTCTTCGGAGGTGTAGTCCACAAAGCCATGGCGCATGAGATAGATGCGGCGACGGCCGACGGTGCCCGGAAGTGTGCCGGAAATGGTGTTCATGTCTGCTCCGGTGATCGCTGGATGTCGGCCCGATGCCAACAAAATCGGAAACTGCCCTGTTCCAATCACAAAAACTTAAGCACCCACACAGCAAAAGAGGAGATGTCTAAAGTGAAAGCAACCGCGTCATGTCGCTGCCCCGCCTGACTGATCCCATTATCGGGGTGATCTGCAACCCGCCCCGTCGCCCGATGCTGATGTCGATGGCGCGCGATGCCGGGCTCGCCCCTCACCGGTTCGAGCCGGAGGGCTGGCTGACCGGGCAGCGCGTCGATGCCGTCCTCCTCGATGGTGAGGCTGCAGCGATCGGCGGCGACCTCGTCTCCCGCCTGAAGACGCTGGATTGCCCGGTCTTTGTTTTCGGCAAAACGCTTTCGGCTGATGCGCAGGGTTCTCGCCTTGTGACAATCGCCGACCGGTCGAGCCTTGAATGGGTGCGTCCCGAACTTCTTGTGCGTCGTCGCAACCAGATTCGGGCGGAAGAGTTCGAAATGCGGCGAATGACGTCGTTGGCGCTCGGCCGACGCGCACCGGTCACGCCGCCACTGCCCGCCCATGTCGTGCTGTCAATGCTGCCGGGCGCACGCTTCCTCGCGCTGCAGGCGGCGCTACGCGTTCGCGGCGCGCGGGTGTCGGCCAGCCTCGTTCCGGAATCGCTGTTTCTCCACATGTCGGGCGGTAGCGTGTCGCTTGCGATTTTCGACCTCGAAGCGGGCACGGCAGCGCTTGAGAATTTCCTCGCCATGCGTGCCGCCGATCCGCGTCTGGACAGGATCAGGGTCGCCGTTATCCGGCCATCGGGCAAAGGCTTGCAGGGTCACGTTCCGGCACTGGACGAAGTTGACCATATAAGCGCGGCGGAGGCTTCTGCCGAGGCGATCGCCATTTCCGCGCTGGATGTTGCCCGGCGCGAGGACAACCGCCAGTCAACCGTCGGAGATCCCGCCCGCGATGCGATCACCGGCCTCGCCTCCCGCGTCTTCTTCGAGCAGCATCTCTCCCGCCAGATGGACGCCTGCCGGGGTGATGATCTGCCGCTGACGCTGGTGTCGTTTCGCCTGCGCCCGAGCGTGCGCGGCAATCAGCCGACGCTGGCACAGTTCGCCGCCAGTCTCGCGCGGCACTTGCGCGCCGAGGAACTGGCCGTGCGGCTGGACTGGCGTACCCTCGCCGTCTCTCTGCGCGGGGCTGACTACCAGATGGCCGTGCTAGCCGCCGCACGGCTTTTCCGGTGCCTTGTTCATGAGGGCGTCCCGGCTGAACAGCTGGCGATGCGGGTGGTCGAAAAGCGTCACTATCACGACGCTTCCACCTTGCTTGCGACCGCCATGAGTGGCCCGTTCAATCAGGCGTTCGCGGCCTGACTCCCGCCCAGCGCGGCGACCCGTTGAGGGTGCGGCAACAGGTTGATCAGACTGACCAGCATTGCCCGAACCGCGCCGATCCGACGCTCCGGCGTCTGCCAGTCCCCGCTGAGCACCAGCTTGCCGTCCGGACGCAATTTCAGGCGCGTTGCGTGTTCGGCAACGAGGTTCATCAGGCGTTGCGGTTCAAGCGGCGTGTCGTTGCGGAAGGAAAACACCGCACCCTTCGGCCCGGCATCAACCTTGCCGATGCCGAGTGATTTACAGGCCGCCTTGATCGCGGTGACTTCCAGCAGCTGCTCGGTTTCCTTCGGCAGATTGCCGAACCGGTCGATGAGTTCGGCGGCAAAGGATTCGCGGTCCGGTTCGGTCTGGATCTCCGCCAGCCGCCGGTAAAGCGACAGACGCAGGCCGAGGTCCTCGACATAGCGTTCGGGGATGAGCACCGATGCGCCGACGCTGATCAGCGGCGACCACTCGTCGACGACTTGTTTGTTGTCTCCGGCCCGCAACGCCTTCACCGCATCCTCCAGCATGGACTGATAGAGTTCGACGCCGACCTCGCGGACATGGCCGGACTGTTCGTCACCGAGCAGGTTTCCGCCGCCGCGCAGGTCGAGATCATGGCTTGCCAGCATGAAGCCGGCGCCGAGGCTGTCGAGCGACTGCAGCACGCGCAGGCGTTTTTCCGCAGCGTCGGTGAGCACCTTGTCCTCTGGCGTGGTGAAATAGGCATAAGCGCGCAGCTTGGAGCGTCCGACGCGGCCCCGCAGCTGGTAAAGCTGCGCCAGTCCGAACATGTCGGCGCGGTGGATGATCAGCGTGTTGGCGCGTGGAATGTCGAGGCCGCTCTCAACGATGGTTGTCGCAAGCAGCACGTCGAACTTGCCTTCATAAAAGGCGGCCATGATGTCTTCGAGTTCCGTCGGCGCCATCTGCCCGTGGGCAACGACGAAACTGACCTCCGGCACGTGCTCGCTCAGGAACTTCTCCAGCCGGGTCAGGTCGGTGATACGGGGAGCGACATAGAAGGCCTGGCCGCCGCGGTATTTTTCGCGAAGCAGCGCCTCCCGGATGGTGACCGTGTCGAATTCGGTGACATAAGTGCGCACCGAAAGCCGGTCGACGGGCGGTGTGGCGATGATGGACAGGTCGCGAATACCGGTCAGCGCGAGTTGCAGGGTGCGCGGGATCGGAGTGGCCGACAGGGTGAGCACGTTCACGTCGGCCTTGAGTTCCTTGAGCCGCTCCTTGTGCTTGACCCCGAAACGCTGTTCCTCGTCGACGATCAGAAGGCCAAGATCACGAAACTCGATGGTTTTCGCCAGCAGCGCGTGCGTGCCGATCACCACGTCGCACTCGCCGGTCCTGAGCATTTCGCGTGTCTGGTTGGCTTCCTTCGTCGTCACGAGGCGCGACAGCGGCCGGACCTTGACGGGCCAGCCACGGAAGCGCTCGGCGAAGGTGTTGAAGTGCTGGCGGGCGAGCAATGTCGTCGGCGCAATGATGGCCACCTGCTGGCCTGCCATCGCCGCGATGAAAGCGGCCCGCAGAGCAACCTCCGTCTTCCCGAAGCCGACATCGCCGCACACCAGCCTGTCCATCGGCTTTCCGGACGCCAGATCCGACATCACGTCGTCGATCGCGTTCAGCTGGTCATCGGTTTCGTCATAGGGGAAGCGCGCGGCAAATTCCTCGTAGAGCCCCCCCGCGACGGAGATCGAATCGCCGGTTTTCAGCTCCCGCGCCGCCGCGATGGCGATGAGTTCGGCGGCCATTTCGAGGACGCGCTTCTTCGCCTTGGCCTTGCGCGACTGCCAGCCTGCGCCGCCGAGCTTGTCGATGGCACTCTCTGCGCCTTCGGAGCCATAACGGCTGATGAGTTCGATATTCTCAACGGGCAGGAAGAGTTTGTCACCGCCGGAATAGCTCACCTCCAGGCAGTCGTGTGGCGCGCCGACAATATCGAGCGTGCGCAGGCCCTCGTAACGCCCGACGCCGTGATCGACATGGACGACAAGATCGCCGACGGCGAGCGCTGCAACTTCCGCGATGTAACTGGCAGCCTTGCGTTTGCGGCGCGGGCTGGCGAGGCGATCGCCGAGAATATCCTGCTCGGAAATGATCGTCAGGTCGTCCATGTCGATGCCGTGTTCGAGCGGCAGTTCGGCAATCGACAATCCGCTCTTGAGGGCCGCGTCGAGGCTGTACACGACCGGCACGTTGTCGGCGCCATGATCGGTCAGGACGTTGGCGAGGCGCGCGGTCGAGCCGCCCGTCCATGCTGCGATGATGACGCTGCGGCCGCTTTGACGCCGCTCGTTGATATGCGCGATGACGCTTTCAAAGATGTTGGCGTCGCTGACACGCTCGGGGGCGAAATCCCGGCCGCTGGAGCCGCCGAGCGATGCGCCAACCTCGCCCTGCCATGGCCGGAAGAACGCCGTGCGGGCATTGTTCAGTGCCGTGTCGAGTTCAGCTTCGGTCAGATAGAGCGCCGGCGGCTTCAGCGCACGAAGCGGCTGGTCGCCCGATGCGTCCTTTCGTGCCTGAAAATAATCGCCCGCCTGCGCGATTCGTTCGCGGGCGGCCTCCAGCGCCAGGTGCTCAAGGCCCCAGATCGTGCCCTTGGGCGCAAGCTCGAAGAGTGTCGCCATCTCGCCATGGAAAAGCGGTAGCCAGTGCTCAAGGCCCTGCCGCCTGATGCCGGCGCGGGCGGCGTCATACATGCCGTCGCCCATCGGTGCGCCGAACGCATCGAGGAATTTGGCGCGGAAGGTCGCAAGGCTCTCTTCATCGAAGAACAGCTCTGAGACCGGCGCAAGGCTCACCGTCTTCAGCGTGTCGGTCGAGCGCTGTGTTTCCGGGTCGAACGCGCGAAGCCCGTCGAGCGTGTCGCCGAAAAAGTCGAGCCGGACCGGATAGGGCGCGTTCGGCGGGTAGATGTCGACGATTCCGCCGCGTGTGGCGAAATCGCCGCGTTCGCGCACCGTCGATGTCCGGGTGTAACCATTGACGTGCAGATAAGCGCTGAGCCGTTCTCCCGTGATCGTCATCCCCGTCTGGAGATGCAGCGAGGTGCGCTCCCAGACGCTGCGCGGCGGAATACGCTGCACCAGACCGCCGCCGGTGGTTGCCACCAGAAGGGGGCTTGTGCCCTCCTGCCATGCCGCAAGCCTCGCCAGCCCGGCGCATCGTGTCGCCGACGCCTCCGGTGAGGGGCTGGTGCGATCATAAGGCAGGCAATCCCAGCCGGGGATGAGGACCGTCTCCAGCGTCGGCGAACAAAAACCGGCCAGCCGCATCGCGGCCCGCGCCTGCCTCTCATCACGGGCGACATAAACGGCCAGCCCGCCCCGCTCAAGCAACTGCGCCGTCATCGCGCGCACGTCCGCACCAAATGGCGCGCCGCCGACTTTCAGCGGGCGGGTCAGGTTGAGCAGTGGGTTGGTCTTCATCTTTATCCTGCCGGATTCGTGTCCCGGGCGGGTCAGCCGGACTGCGCGGAATACCGGAAGGCGATGAGACGGTCCAGCACGGGCCCCTCATAATTCGCAGGTGCCTGTTTCTGGCCGACCAGCCAGGCAAAAACCTCCCAGTCGGGCGCGGCCAGCAGGCGCTCGAATTCGTCGAGGCCCTTCTCGTCCAGACCGTCAATGTGTTCGTCTGCAAAACTGCCCATCAGGAGGTCCATCTCACGGAAACCGCGCCGCCACGCCCGGAATCTCAGCTTGCGCCTGCGTTCTTCCATCAATCCATACCTCTGCTGGTGTCCACTTGTCCGTTCACGCCCTAACACATGGCCCGGCCCGGCGCGACGCCAAGCGCTCGCCGCGAGGAAACAACTCTTGCCGCAAGGTTTGGGAAGCTGCACTAAAACCGTTATGCGGGACCAACGCCTCTTTCCCTTTTTCGCCGACCTTGAGAGCCTGCCCGGCATCGGCCCCAAGTCGCGCTCCCCGCTTGAGAAGCTGCTCGGCGGTCATCTCGTTCTGGATCTGCTTCTCCATTTGCCGGAACGCTGGCTCGACCGCCGGGTCCGCGACAGCCTCGACCAGACCGAATATGGCGAGGTTGCAACCGTGCGCGCAACGGTTGAGGCCCATGAAATTCCGCGCCACGAGAAACACCCGCACCGCGTTCGCATGGTGGATCACACCGGCTTTCTGACGCTCGTCTTCTTTCGTGCAAACTCGGCATGGCTCAAGGGCCAGCTCCCCGTCGGCAGTGAGCGGGTCGTGTCCGGCCGCATCGAGGACTGGCAAGGGCAGCGCCAGATGACCCACCCGGACCACATCGCAGACCCTGCCCGCCCGCAGGACATGCCACCCGTTGTCGAGCCGATCTACCGGCTGACGGCCGGATTGACCAATCAGCGCCTTCACCGCTTCATGCTGGCGGCGCTCGAAACCTTGCCGGACGCCCTGCCAGAGTGGACGGATGCCGGACTGCTCGCCCGCCGGAACTGGCCGAGCCTGACCAAGGCGTTGCGCGCGCTCCACGCGCCGCAGAAATACACGCCCGACCTCTTCGAACTGGCCCGCCAGAGGCTCGCCCATGACGAAGCGCTGGCGCGCGAAATCCTGTTCCTGCGCGTCAAAGCCACAAGGGAGCTGCGCCGTGCGCCGCAACTGCTCGGAAAGCCCGAGCGCAGACGGGCGCTTATCGCCGCCCTGCCCTTCACGCCAACAGGAGCGCAGTTGCGCTGCGCCGACGAGATTGGCCGCGATCTGGCTGCGCCATATCCGATGCGGCGCATGGTGCAAGGCGATGTCGGTTCGGGCAAGACGCTCGTGGCGGCTTTCGCCGCGCTGGACGCCGCCGACAGTCGTCACCAGGTCGCTGTCATGGCACCGACCGAGGTGCTCGCCCGCCAGCAGTTTGCCACCCTGCGCGGCTTTCTCGCTCCGCTCGGCGTTTCCGTTGCAGCGTTGACGGGTCGCGACCGGGGCACAGCGAGAGAGAGCGTTCTTCTCGGGCTGGCCGATGGCAGTCTCGATGTGGTCGTCGGCACGCACGCGCTGTTTCAGGACAAGGTCAGTTTCCGCCGGCTCGGACTGATCGTCGTCGACGAGCAGCATCGCTTCGGCGTCTCCGACCGTGCCCGCCTGTCGGACAAGGGGTTGAGCGCCACGGGCCAGACGCCGCACACGCTGGTGATGAGTGCGACGCCCATTCCGCGCACCCTGGCCATGGCCGTCCATGGCGATGTCGACATGTCACTTCTCGACGAAAAGCCGGCAGGTCGCCAGCCGGTCCGCACCGCCGCAAAGCCGGACACCGCCATCGAGGAGGTCATCGAGGCCGTCTCGCGCGCCGTGAAGCGGGGCGAGCGCGCGTTCTGGATCTGTCCGAAGGTCGACGTCGATGAGGACGAATCCAGCGCCGTCCACCGCCATGCTGTCCTTGCCGCGCGCCTTCACGTCCCTGTCGCGCTCGTTCATGGCCGCATGAAGCCCGAGGAAAAGGACGCTGCACTCGACGCCTTCCGGGATGGCCGGGCGGGCGTGCTGGTGGCAACCACGGTCGTCGAGGTGGGTGTCGACGTGCCCGAAGCGACGATCATGGTGATCGAGCGGGCCGAGAGCTTTGGCCTCGCACAACTTCACCAGTTGCGCGGACGGGTCGGGCGCGGCGACCGGGCGTCGGCCTGCTTGCTCCTCTACCGCGCCCCGCTGACCGAAACTGGCGAGAAACGAATCGCGACCCTGCGCGCGACCGAAGACGGTTTTGAGATTGCCGAGGCCGATTTCCGCCTGCGTGGCCCCGGCGACATACTCGGCCTGCGCCAGAGCGGGCTACCGGACTTTCGTGTGATCAACCTGCCGCGCGATGCCGACATCCTCGCGGCGGCGCACGATGGGGCGCGTCTCGTTGCGGCGCGTGGCCATCTTCGGGACGAAGGCGTCGACCTGCTCGTCAGCCTGCTCGGGCCGGGATCACTCTCCGGCGAGGTCGAGGCCTCCGGGAAATGATGCCCGCAATGACACCGCGCAAAGACGGGTGGTCAGGGTCTGGCGTCGCCATCCTTGCGGGGCTGCAGGCCGTCAGGCGAGGCCTCGGCGGGGCTTTCAACCGGATCGGGGATAGGCAGTTCGCGCGGGCCTTGCGCTGCGTCCTCGTCGAGCGACGGCGCTGTGGGTGACACAAGACCGCCGGAGATGATCAGCTTGGCACCATCCTCGATCGACATGGCGAGGCGCTTGATTTCAGATTCCGGCACATACATCAGGAAACCGGATGTCGGGTTCGGCGTGGTCGGCACGAAAACCGCCACATGATCGGGCGACAGCTTCTGCGCAACTTCGCCTTTCGCGCTGGCGGCAAGAAAGCCGATGCACCAGCTTCCGCGCTTGGGATATTCGATCAGCACCACCTCCTTGAAGGAATTGCTGCCCTGATTTGCGAACGTCTCGAAGATCTGCTTCAGCGCGCGATAGACCGAGCGCACATAGGGGATCGAGTTGATCATCCTGTCGCCGATGCGCAGGAAAGAGCGCCCGATCAGGTTCGTGGCAACAGCGCCAAGCAGGGTGATTGCGAGCACGGCGACCAGAACACCAAAGCCCGGAATCGCGAACTGGGTGTAGTTCTCGATGTTAAGCTGCGGTGGAATCAGCGGCTTCACATGCTTGTCGATGAGCGCGATGAGCGACCATGTGACCCAGATCGTGATGGCAATCGGCGCCGCGATGACGATCCCCGCGAAGAACCGCGCGCGCAGGAAGGCAAAGAAGCCGACCTTGGGCAGCCGGACATCCTCAAGGTGCAGGGCGTCGGGGTTGTCCTGTTTTTTCTTCTTGCGCGCCATGATCGTTCAAACCAGCCTGTGGACGACGTTCCTGATAGGCGCACAACGCGCCACGGCCAGATGTGTCGCCAAATATGTCGATATTCCGGTCGCAGGGCGTACATAACGTGCCTTGCTCTCGCCGGAAAGCCGGGCGAGCACACTTGCAGTTGCAACAGGAAGCCGAGGCCGTGCCGATGTTGAAGTTCCTTTTTGTCGCCCTCATGCTCGCGCTGGTCTGGATGCTCGGCAAGGACGCCGCAATGAATGTCCTTTTGAGGCCGCCCGCAGATGCGGCCATACCCGTTGCCGCCAGCTATGACCGCGATGATGGATGGCTTGTTCGCCCCGCAGAGGCGACACCCGGAGCGTGGGCGACGCCTTGGGGCGTCGACGTGTTCCTCATTCTGCCGGCCCCGCGTGTTGCAGACCGCACCGTGATCCTCGACCCGGCCGGCCCTACGCTGACAGGCGCTGGCGCGCGCGAGACATTCACCGCCATCGCCGATCCCCTCGGGACGATTGGCCCGGTCTACGCCCCGGCTTACCGGATGATTGCCCCTGCAGCCTTCCGCCTGCCGGCCGGCGACAGCGCCATTCCGGCTGCGAGGGCCCTGGCCACAGAGGATATCCTCTCCGCCTTTACCCATTACCTCGACGTTGATAACCGCGGCCGCGCCTTTCTCATTGTCGCTGTGGCCGAGGGCGGCGATCACCTCCCATTCATTCAGCAGCGCATCGAAGCCGACCCGCGGCTCGTCGGCCTCACCGTCGGCTACGTTCACCTCAAGGCACCCGACTATGCCGCCGCGTCGGAACCGATGGTGGCGCAATGCATGGAAGGTGTGGGTCGCCCCTGCCTGATTGCCTCGGCCTATCAGCCCGAACTGCCGGTCGAGCGGTTCTTCCTGCCGCAGCTTCCTGTGCGCGCCCTGCCCGCGCTGGATGCTGTCTGGTCACCGGAAATGCTCGGCAGCCTTGATGCACGCGCGCGGGCCGCCAGCCTTTGGCTGGACGAGTTTGCCGCCAAGCCGGCCCCGCCCCTGCCCCCGATGGAATCCATTGAGGTCGCGCCGATCCGCCGTGCCGGGGATGTCGACCCGGACGCACCCGCGCCCGACTCAGGCCCCGATCAGGACTGAGCGGCCCGCGCAATGATGGCGGTCGTGGACTTGCCGTCCTCAAGCGCGACGATGTGCACAGCGCCGCCGCGGGCGATGGTTTCGGCGTAGCCAACGATGGTGGCCGGAGCATAGTCGCCGCCCTTGACCAGAAGGTCGGGCTTGAGGCGCTCGATCAGCATGGCGGGCGTTTCCTCGTCAAACACCACCACGGCGTCGACCACGGCAAAGCCAAGCAGCAGCCGGGCGCGGTCGTCCGCGTTGTTCACCGGACGCGCTTCCCCCTTGAGGCGTCGGACCGACGCGTCGGAATTAAGCCCGACGACCAGCCGGTCGCACCGCGCACGTGCCTCCTCCAGCACCTTGAGATGTCCGGGGTGGAGGATATCGAAGCAGCCATTCGTGAACCCCACGCTCAGCCCCTCGGCGCGCCACGATGCAACGCGGCCTGCCACCGATTCCAGATCCGTCGCGACCGGCTTTGCGCCCGGCGGACTTGCCGCAGCTTCGATTTCCGCAGCCGTGACCGCAGCAGTTCCGCGCTTGGTCACAGCGATTCCGGATGCCAGCAGGGCAAGGTCGGCCGCCTGCATCAGAGATGCGCCGGCGGCAATCGCGAGCGCCAGCGCGGCAAGGCTGGTGTCGCCAGCGCCCGAGACATCATACACTTCGACCTTTCGCCCGCGCCTGTGGACCACATTGCCATCACCGGTGATGAAGCTCAGCCCCTTGTCGGCCCTTGTGACGACGATGGACCGTGCCGGGAGCGCGGCGCTCGCAGCCGCGAGTGCCGCTTCGATTTCAGCGTCCGTGTCCGTTGGCATTCCTGCCGCGCGCGACAACTCTCCGGCGTTCGGCTTGATCAGGTCGACAGCGCCATAACGGGCAAAGTCATCACCTTTCGGATCGACGATGATGGCGATGCCACGCTCCGCCGCAAAGGCATGGATGGCGGCGATCACGTCCGGGGAGACAACACCTTTTGCGTAATCGGACACCAGCACGACGTCGATGCGGCCCGAAAGAGCGGCGATCGCCTCGCACAACCTGCGCATGTCGATGTCGTCCAGCGGTCCGCTCACCTCCTCATCGACGCGCAGAACCTGTTGACCGGCCGCAACGAAGCGCGTCTTCACCGTCGTCGGGCGGGCGCTCGACACGACCAGCTGTGCGTCGATGGCATTGTCCTCGGCGGCGAGCTGCGCGATCACGCCTCCGGCGGCATCATCGCCGACAACGCCCAGCAGAACCGTATCCGCGCCAAGCGCTGCAAGGTTTCGCGCCACATTGCCAGCCGCGCCCAGCATCCGGGTTTCGTGACGATGCGCCAGCACGGGAATCGGCGCTTCGGGCGAAATACGGCTGACGGCTCCGTAAACATAGCGGTCGAGCATCACATCGCCGACGCACAGCACGCGCACCGCACGGGCCTTCCGGATGATTGAAATGGCGTTATCGGACATCGCGGGCTCGCTGCTTGCAACTGAAGCGTTGGTCAAACGCTGGTGAAACGGTGGTGAAACGCTGCGCATTTCCTATCGCCGACATTGCGATTTGGCGAGCGCGGAAGCTGCGATGGCTGATCGGCGTGCAAATCCATTCTTCACCTCGTTGCGTAAGCCGGGCATGAATGTCTGTCTGCGGACAACAGGGTCGGCATCTGCGTTGTGATCGAATCGGTTTGAAAGAATGAAACAATCTCCAGCCATCGTCTGGTTCCGAAACGATTTGCGTCTCAGCGACAACCCGGCACTTTCGGCCGCTGTGCAAACCGGCGCGCCGGTCGTCTGCATCTACATCCTTGAGGATGACCACAGCGTCAGGCGAGCGATGGGCGGCGCATCGAAATGGTGGCTCGACAAGTCCCTGCGCGCGCTCGGCGCAGACATTGCGCAGCGTGGCGGCGCGCTGGTGCTCAGGCGCGGCGACCCGCTGGAGGTGCTAACCACCATGACGAGCACGTTGTCGCCGTCCGGCGTGTTCTGGAACCGGCGATATGGCGAGGCTGAGCGGAACGCTGATGCTGCGGTCAAGTCCGCGCTCAGGGATTGCGGCTGTGAGGTCCGCTCGTTCAACGGAAACCTTCTCACCGAGCCTTGGGAAATCACCACAGGCAGCGGCGGCCACTACAAGGTCTTTACCCCATACTGGCGGGCGGTTCGGGAGGTCTACACACCGCCCTCCCCGCTTGCGCCGCCGAATCAGCTTGCCGGGGGCGATTTGCCGTCCGACGCGCTGGACGACTGGAATCTGCACCCGTCCCGGCCGGACTGGTCATCCGGGCTCGCGCAGGTCTGGTCACCCGGCGAGGCGGGCGCGGCGGCGCGACTGGAAGCCTTTATCGACGGCGGACTGGCCACTTATGGCGAAGGCCGAAACCGGCCGGACATCAACACCGGCACGTCGGGCCTGTCACCCCACCTGGCCTTTGGCGAGATCAGCCCCGCCGCGATCTGGCGTCGCGTCCACCGCGTCATGAAGGCATCCGGCAGCAACGCCTCGCAGGATGACGCCTGGACCTTCCTGTCGGAGATTGGCTGGCGCGAATTTTCCTACGTTTTGCTCTACCATCACCCGAAACTCGCAAGCGAAAGCTACAACAAGGACTTCCGGCACATGCCATGGCGGGCGGCGAGCGGCGACCTCGCCCGCTGGCAGGAGGGTCGCACCGGCTATCCGATCGTCGATGCCGGCATGCGCCAGCTCTGGCAGACCGGCTGGATGCACAACCGGGTGCGCATGATCGTCTCCTCCTTCCTGACAAAGCACCTGCTGATCCGCTGGCAGGATGGCGAGGCATGGTTCTGGGATACGCTGGTCGACGCTGATCCTGCGAGCAATGCTGCAAGCTGGCAGTGGGTCGCGGGCAGCGGCGCCGACGCGTCTCCTTACTTCAGGGTGTTCAACCCGATCACGCAGGGTCAGAAATTCGATCCCGATGGCAACTATGTCCGCACTTTCGTGCCCGAACTGGCCGGCATGCCTGCCAAGCACATTCATGCACCGTGGGAAGCGCCGCGCAGCGTATCACTTTCTGCAGGACTTCAGCCGGGAAGCATCTATCTGGCACCCGTGGTTGATCACAAGCCTGCCCGCCAGCGTGCGCTGGACGCCTATGAAGAGATGAAACAGAAAAGAGACGCCGCATGAAAGTCGCAGTCATCGGATCGGGAATTTCAGGTCTCGGCGCGGCCTACGCGCTGAAGGACAGCGCAGATGTGACGGTCTTCGAGGCCGAGGATCGCGCGGGCGGCCACAGCCGCACGATCAGCTTCACCCATGATGGCCGCGACATCAATGTCGACATCGGCTTCATCGTCTACAATCCCCTGAACTATCCAAACCTTTGCGGACTGTTCGACGCGCTCGGCGTTGTCACCCAGTCCAGCGACATGAGCTTTGGCATCGAGGCACCGGACGGCTTCACCTGGAGCAGCGATCCGGCCGGCCTGTTCGCACGCCGCCGCAACCTCCTGCGCCCACGTTTCGTGCGCTTCCTCCTGGAAATCCTGAAGTTCAACAAGACCGCCCGCGCGGCCATTGCCAATGATGACATCGGATCGGTCAGCTTCTCGCAGTGGCTGGACAGTCACGGGTTTTCAGCCGACCTGCGCGACAATTACATTCTTCCGATGGGGGCAGCGATCTGGTCGACGCCCGAAGCGAGAATGATGGACTACCCCGCCGCAAGCTTCATTCGCTTCTTCGACAATCACCGGCTCCTGCATGCAGAGCGGCCGAGATGGCGCACGGTCACCCGCGGCAGCCAGCAATATGTCGCGCGCCTCATGGAGGTGCTCGGCGAACGTGTCCGCCTGTCGACGCCCGTTCAGAAAGTGTCTCGCGGGCCCGACTCCGGCGTCGTCCTGCGCCGGGCTGACGGCCGGACCGAATGGTTCAACCATGTCATTCTCGCGGGCCATTCGGATCAGTCACTGGCGGCGCTGTCAGACGAATTCGAGGAGCAACGCTTCCTCCTCGGGTCGGCGCGGTATCAGTCCAACGACGTTGTCCTCCATACCGACGCGAGCCTGATGCCGAAGCGGCGTGCAGCATGGGCCAGCTGGAACGTCATCAAGACACAAGGCGGGCGGCTCTGCCTGACCTACTGGATGAACCGGCTGCAGGGCATCGACAAGGATATCCCGGTGTTTGTCACCCTCAATCCGGAGCGTGAGCCGGCCTCCTCCACCGTCATTCACCGCACCAGCTTCGATCACCCCGTCTTCGATGGCGCGGCCGAGGCGGCTGTCCGCCAGATCAAGCGCATAAATGGTCAGGGCGGCGTGTGGCTGGCAGGCGCCTGGATGGGGCATGGCTTCCACGAGGATGGATTGAAGTCCGGCCTGTCGTGCGCCCTGTCTCTCGGTGGCCAGGTTCCGTGGACGCCGGAGAATGTCGAGATCAGTTCTCTCGGTTCAATCCCCCTGTCGGCTTCCGGGACTTCTGCCGGCGGGATACGTGCGGGGGCAAGTTCGTGACTCATCAGGGTGACCCTCTCCTGAGTGCGACGCGCGAGGCCGCCGGTCCCGCGCTGCGCCTCTATCGCGGGGTTACCGAGCACGCCCGGTTCGTGCCGTTCGAGCGACGCTTCAGATACGGTATCACGCTGGTTGATCTCGATATTGGCCGGATCGACGAAGCCGAAGCACAGACCCGCCATTTCCGCGTTGGCCACCGCGCGCTTTTCTGGCTGCGTCCACACGATCACGGCCCCAGGGATGGCACGGACTGGCGCGCATGGACCGAGACGATGCTCGCCGCCGCCGGTGTCGACCTGCAAGGCGGCGCCGTCCGGCTGATCACCTTTCCTCGTCACGCCTTCTACCGGTTCGCGCCGATTTCACTCTGGACCGGATATGGACCGGACGGGGTGCTGCGAGGTGTGGTCTATGAGGTCAACAACACGTTCGGCGAAACGCACGCCTATGCCGCAGCCGTCTCCGACACGCAGCGCGATGTCCATGAGGCGGAAAAGAGCTTCCACGTCTCGCCCTTCATGGCGGTTGACGGCGCGTACCGCTTCACCCTCCGCCCGCCCGGCGATGTGCTGAGCCTCGTGGTCGACAACATGGACGCAGACACCCGCACGCACATGGCCAACATCCGCGCCCGCGCTGTTGCCGCAACAGACGCAGCCTTCCTGCGCGCCGCCGTCGCCTCGCCGTTTGCCAGCCTTGGCGTCACATTCGCCATTCACTGGCAGGCCATCAAAATCATGCTCTCCGGCGGCCGCTATCATCGTAAGCCTCCGCCGCCCGCACAGCCCGTCACGATTGCCCGGCACAAGACCTCCCGTCCGGTTTAACTCATCAAGACAAGAGATTGCCATGACCACCATTCGCGCCACCCGCCAGTCCGTTCGCGCCCTCCGCAAAGTGCCCGCAAGCCTCAAGCTGACCGGCTTTGCGCTGCTGTCGGCCCATCGCGGCACACTTGTGATGCATCTTCCCGGCGGACGTCCGACGCTGGAGTTTCGCGGCGACCTGCCCGGCGTTTCCGCTGAAATGACGGTTCACGATCTCGCTTTCTCGCGGCGCGCGATCATGGGCGGTGATATCGGATTTGCGGAAGGATACATGGATGGCATGTGGTCGACCGAAGACCTGACGGCGGTGCTCGAATATTTCGGCGAGAATTTCGACAATGCCCGCAAGCTCGCCATCGGAAACCGTATCGTGCGGATCGCGAACGGCGTCAGGCATCTGATGAACCGGAACACGCGCGGCGGCGCACGGCGCAACATCGTCGCCCATTACGACCTCGGCAATGATTTCTATTCCGCCTGGCTAGATCCCTCGATGACCTATTCCTCGGGCATTTACGCCTCCGAAAACACTTCGCTGGAGCAGTCTCAGCACGCAAAATATCTGGCCGTCTGCGACCGTATTCACGCCGGTCCGGACAAGCACATTCTGGAGATTGGCTGCGGCTGGGGCGGATTTGCCGAAGTCGCCGCAAGAGAGCGCGGCGCGCGCGTCACCTGCGTCACCATCTCCGATGCTCAGCACGCCTTCGCGACCGAGCGAATGGCCCGCGCCGGCCTTTCCGACCTGGTGGACATCCGCCTGTGCGACTACCGCGACATTCAGGGCAAATTCGACGCCGTCGCCTCCATTGAAATGTTCGAGGCGGTCGGCGAGGAGTATTGGCCGAGCTATTTCAGCAAGATTTCCGAGGTGCTGAAGCCGGGCGGCCATGCGGCGCTGCAGGTGATCACCATTCGCGATGACCTGTTCTACCGTTATCGCAAGCGTGCCGACTTCATCCAGCGCTATGTCTTTCCGGGCGGTATGCTGCCGAGCGAGCAGGCGCTTGAGGCGCAGTTTTCAGCCGCGGGACTGCGCTATGACGCCAAGGAAATGTTCGGCGAGAGCTATGGCCGCACCCTTCGCGAATGGAAGCGCCGGTTCGAAAATGCCTGGCCAAACATCCAGAGCGCGGCCGGTTTCGACGACACGTTCAAGCGTCTGTGGCAGTTCTACCTCAGCTATTGCGAGGCCGGCTTCCGCTCTGGCCGGATCAATGTCGGACAGTTCGTGGTCAGCAAGACCTGACCGGGAACGCCGGCGATCACGTCGCCTCGCCGCCTTTCGGGGTGGCGCCGATACGCTCCAGGAATTGCTCGGCCTCGTGGCGGATGGTGGCCAGTTCGCCCGCTTCCTTGCGGTCCAGGTTCTTCAGGACAACGCCCATGCGGCCATTGCCCTCCAGCGTCTGGCGGTTGCGCGCGATGAAGTCCCAGTAGAGCAGGTTGAACGGGCACGCGCCCTTGCCGGTTCTGGCCTTGTGGTCATAGACGCAGCGGCCACAATAATCCGACATCTTGTTGATGTAGTTGGCGCTGGCGGCATAGGGCTTGGAAGCCATGATGCCGCCATCGGCAAACAGCGCCATGCCATGCGTGTTCGGCAACTCCACCCACTCATAGGCGTCGGCGTAGACGACCATGTACCATTCGTTCACCGCGTCCGGATGCAGTCCGGCGATCAGCGCGAAATTGCCTGTCACCATCAGGCGCTGGATGTGGTGGGCATAGGCGTGCCGCTTCGTCTGGCCGATGGCGTCGCGCATGCAGGTCATGTCCGTCTCGCCCGACCAGAAGAAATCCGGTAGCGCGCGGTCGGCTCCGAACGCGTTCAGTTCCTTATACCCCGGCATTTTCAGCCAGTAGAGACCGCGCACATATTCGCGCCAGCCCAGAATCTGCCGGATAAAGCCCTCGACCGCATTCAGGGGGGCGTTTCCGTCCCGATAGGCCGTCTCCGCTCGCCTGCAGACCGCGAGCGGATCAAGCAGGCCGACATTCATGTAAAGCGCGATGATGGAATGCCACATCCAGGGCTGGCCCTTCGCCATGGCGTCCTGATAGTCACCGAAACCGGGCAGAATGTCGGTCGCGAACGCCTCGAAGAGCCGCTCGGCGTCGGCGCGGGTGACGGCATAGTAAAACGGCTCGATGTCGCCGAAATGATCGTCGAAACGCCCGGCGACCAGTTGCATCACCTCGCGGGTCATCTCGTCGGGTTCGCAGGTCGCGCGCGGCGGCGGCGTGACCGATTTGGGCAGCGACTTGCGGTTTTCCTGATCGAAGTTCCATTCGCCGCCCACCGGCGCTTCGCCGTCCATCAGGAGGCCCGTCCGGCGACGCATGTCGCGATAGAAATACTCCATCCGCAGCCCCTTGCGCCCGTCCGCCCAGTCGGCAAACTCGGACACGCTGCAGATGAACCGGTCATCCTCGTGAAGCTCGACGGGTACGCCGAACCGCTCCGCCCAACTGCGCATCTCCTGCGTCAGGCGCCATTCCCCGGCGAGCGTTACGGACACAGCCTCGCACCTGATCTCCCCCAGCGCCCGCTCCACCTCGCCAACGAGGCTGCCAGTGTTGGCCGGGTCATCAAGCCGGACATAACGGACCCGGTGCCCGTTGGCCTCCAGTTCCTGCGCGAAATGGCGCATGGCGGAAAACACAAACGCGATCTTCTTCTTGTGATGGGGGACGTAAGACGCCTCCTCCATCACCTCGGCCAGAAGGATGGTGTCGGTCTGCTTGTCACTCCCGCGAAGGCTCGCAAGCCCCAGCGAGAGCTGGTCTCCAAGGACAAGCCTGAGCGTTGCGCCCGTCACCTTTGTCAGTAGAGGCCGCGAAGCCGGTATTCCACGGTCTCGCCGCGCGCTTCGAAGGTCATCTTCACCCAGCGTCCACTGTCGTCATACCAGACACTGTAGGGCAGCTTCGCCGCCACGTCGTAACGCGTCGCCGCAATGTCTTGCCCTTGAATGCTCAGCATCTCACGCGCGGCCTCGCTGGCGGCGATCTCGATCATCTCGCCATTCTCGGTCGACAGGATCTGGCGCGCGCCAACAACGACGCTGTTCCAGTGGCTGGACGGAATCGCCGACGCATCGACGGTGCCGTTGAAGGCCGAACCCTCGACCCGCAACACGTCACCCTCGCGCTGCACCGTCACACGCTCGCGATCACCGTCTTCCCGGACCCGGCCGTCCACCCGGTGAACCGACCCGTCCCGCCAGACTTCGGTGGCATCGAGTTGGTAGCTGAAGAAGGTGATCGGCCCGAAGGACACTTTCAGGTCAACGTCCGACGTCACCGTCAACGCGCCATCGTTCTCCTCAAACCGCACCACATGCGTGCCGAGCCGATCGCCAGCCCGGAAAACGTCGAACGCAATCACGTCGCCGCTGGCGGGCTTCCATCCATCGGAATCAGGGCTGGCGGCGTTCGAGCCGACCGACTTCGCCTGCGCCGGAAGGGCCATCAACGCCCCCGCCAGCACCGCCGCGCCTATCCAGTTCATCCGCGCCATGTTTTCGTCCTTTCCGTCGCACGGGCGACATAACATATGCATCCTTCATCGGAAGCTGCCTCCGGCTTGTGCCGAAGTCCCGGCGTCGAAAAGACAATGTCTCCGCGACCATATACGCCGTGACCATCACCAAACGCGCCAGAGAGGATGACAGTTGCCTCAAACCGGTCGTGACCGTGCGCTGGCACCGACCGGCCCGGCCGCAGCCGCATCAGCCGACCGACGCGGTTCTGACGCCTGGCAGGAATATCGAAACCGAAAATCGCCGGCCGCCAGCGAATGTGATCGAGCGAGCCACACAGTTCATCCGCCAACTCGTCAATCGCCGGGGCGCGTCCCGCTGCTCGCAGTCCGCTGCGGTGACCGCGCGCCGCCGTGCCGGACGCCGGGCGGTCGTCAATCAGTTCCAGCATGGCCCCGCCAACGCTCGCCCACAGCTCCTCGGCCTGCTTGCCGCGCTCATTCAGGCGCGCATGCAATTCCCCTGCCAGCATCAGCTCGACATTGAGGGCGCCGGACGCATGGTCCAGCATAAAGGAGGTGTAGAGATCGTCGCGTGCCTGCATCTTCGGTATCCTTGGCTTCTGTCCTTGATACGCCCGGCGGGGGACGATGGATCACTCCGCCCCATTGCGTCTCGCAGCGGTTGCACGTAGCGGCAAGCGTCTCTAGCGTCATCTTCGGACGATAATCGCGGGAACGAACAACATGGCCATTCACGCCGGCGTCATCGACGCCATCGGCAACACCCCCCTCATCCGGCTGCGCAAGGTGTCGGAAATGACGGGGTGCGATATCCTCGGCAAGGCTGAATTCATGAACCCCGGCCAGTCGGTCAAGGACCGGGCGGCGCTCGGCATGATCCGCGCCGCTGAGCGTGATGGCAGCCTTCGCCCCGGTGGCACCATTGTCGAGGGCACGGCCGGCAACACCGGCATCGGTCTTGCCATGGTCGGCAATGCGCTCGGCTATCGCACCGTCATCGTTTTCCCGCGAACCCAGAGCCAGGAAAAGCGCGACGCCATCCGGATGCTCGGCGCAGAGCTGATCGAGGTCGACGCCGTCCCCTACTCCAACCCCAACCACTATGCCCGCTATTCCGGCGAACTCGCGCGCGAACTCGACAAAAGCGAGCCGAATGGTGCGATCTGGGCCAATCAGTTCGACAACACGGCCAACCGTGACGCCCATGCCGCGAGCACCGGCCCTGAAATCTTCGACCAGACCGGCGGCAAGGTGGATGGCTTCATCTGCGCGGTCGGCTCGGGCGGCACGCTTGCGGGCGTTGCCGAGGCGCTGCGCCTGCGCAAGCCGGGCGTGAAGATCGGCCTTGCCGATCCC
>JBGSUF010000160.1:0-10319 GCA_041736285.1 Hyphomonadaceae bacterium
AGGCCGAGGGCGGAGATGACCAGCCGCCGGTCGATCCAGTCGGAGATCCGCCCGGCCGGCCAGAGGGCGAGCATGGCCCCGGTCAGAAGCGCTGCGTTGAATTGCGCCGAAAGCCCCGCCGCGCCGTCCGGCGACAGGGCGGCAGCGTAGACCGGGTAGAGCTGTGCAACGGCGTTGTTGACCGCGCCTGCGACGAAGGCTGCGATGGCAGCGGCGGGAACTTCAGACAGGATGCGGCGGACGTCGAACGGGCGGGCGGTGGTCAGCGCGGGTTGGGAACGGTTGGTGGCCGCGACCGGCAGGATGGCGAGCGCGAGCAAGGCGACGATGACGATCAGGCCGGAGCTTCCGGCCCCGGAAGCGGCGATCAGAAACGGCCCGGCGATGGCACCAAGCTTGGACACCAGATGGTAGAAGCCGATGATGGAGCCGCGCTGCGCGGGCGGGGCACTGTTGGCGATCCAGCTTTCGCCGACGGCCAGAAGCCCGGCCGCACACAGGCCGATGGCGAACTGAACCAGCGTCCAGACCAGAATGTCCGCTCTCACCGCCAGCAACAGCACCACCAGCACGGCGCTGGCGGCGAAGACGACGTAAGCGCGGATGTGTCCGATGCGCAGGATTTCGCGCGGGGCCAGCGATGCCCCGAGAAAGAAGCCGAAGGCAAAGGCCGAGGCGACAAGGCCGATCGCGGCATTGCCCGCCCCGGATGCGCGCAGGCCGAGGGCCATCACGACCGCCAGCGAGGACAGCGCGGCCTGCAAGGCTGTCAGCCCCGCCACGATGGCGAGGACATTTCGGTAGCTGACCGTGGAGGCCGCCAGGTCTGCCAGATGGAGGGGTCGGCGCTGGCGCGCCATCACGCGGCTTCGGCGAGACCGGGACAGCGCCGGGCAGTGCTTTCATCGCACGCCTCGACGAGGGCGGCATGCAGCGCCTTGACGGCGGCGTCATAGTCATCCTCGGCGACGAGCGCCTGAAGGTCGGTGCTGCGGGTGAGCTGGTGAAAGCCAAGAAGGGGGATGCTGGCCTCATCGAGTGCGCGCGCGACGCGGGCGGTGATGCCGGGAAGGTCGAGATTGGCACCGATCACGGAGACGATGGAGAGACGCCGGATGTTGACATCGGCGCTTTCGAACACCGCTTCCACCTCGGCGGCGGCGCGTTTCAGGCCCTTGCGCGTGCAGTCAACGTAGTGGGTGATGGTGTTGGCGTTGGAGCATTTGGACACGATGCGGATATCGTGCCGTGTGAGCGCCTTGAGGATTTCGGCGTCATAGCCTTTCACCCCGACCATGTCCTGTTCGAACACTTCGAGCGCGAAGACCGTCCGCAGACCGGTGACGATTTCAGCGCGCGGGGTGTCCGGCATGAAGTCGCCGTCAATGACAGTGCCCTCGTCGAGCGGGTCGAACGTGTTCTTGACGCGAAGCGGAATGCCCGCCTGACGCAGCCCCTTGGCCGCCTTGGGGTGAACCGCCTCCATGCCCATGTTTGAGAGCTGGTCGGCAACATCGTAATTGGTGCGGCCGATCTTGATGACGCGGTCGGCGCCGACAAGCTTCGGGTCGGCGGAGGAGAGGTGGAATTCCTTGTGGATGATCGCCTCGGCTGCACCGGTGATGGCGGCAATCCGCGAGAACGTGACCTCGGTGTAACCGCGGTCATAAAGGCTCACCATGCCGTCGATGCAGGAGGCGTAGCCGGTGACGATGGGAAGCTCGCGGGCAAAGTCGATGTCGGCGAAAGCGTCGTTGATGCGCTGGTCGAGATTGAGCTTGCGGTCGTCGCGCCAGCCGGTCAGGTCGACGAAGGTGGCGTGGACGTCGAGATTGCGCAGCAACAGGGCGGTGTTGTGGGCCGAGTGCGCCTCGCCGAGGGCCGCCAGCATTTCGCGCACGGTGGCAAGATGCTCGTCCAGCCGGAACTGACCGTAGGAACACAATCGGTGAAGGTCGATCAGGCAGTTGCGCACGCCCTCGACCCGCTCGCGCACGAAAGCATCGGCGATGCGGGTGTCGGGTGTATTGCCGCCAAAGACGTCGGTATTTTTCTCGCACATCGCATCAGCGGTGGCGGACAGGGCCTCGCTCCATTCCCACTTGTTTTCAGCCCCGGCAAACAGGGCGAAGACGCCGGGCTGGCCCGACTTCTTGTGCTCAAGCAAGCGGTCAGTAAAGCCGGAATAGGCGGAGACGACGAAGGCACGGTTGTAGAGCGCGGCGCCCTCGCGGCCACCGATCAGGACGTTTTCCAGAATGACCGGTGTGTTGGCGATCGACGTGCCGCCGATCTTCTCCACCGTGTGACCCGGAGCCTGCGCGTTGTTGTCATTTTCATTGGTGGACATGACGTCCTCCCTTTTCCTGTTGCCCGGCCGTTTCAGGCCCGGACGCTTTTTTGTTGCCCGGCCGGTTCAGGCCGGAGCGGTCGCGACATCGGCCTCAACGGGCAGCGGCGTGTCGACATTGCGGTGAGCGATGAATTCCGGGCGAGGTCTGGTGCCTGCAAACGGGGCGATCAGACGGTTCGACCAGGCGTTGAATACGAAAAACGCATTGATCCGCTGCAGCGGCGTGATGTTGCCATTCGAACCGTGCATGACGTTGCACTCGAAGATGACGACAGAGCCCGCGCGCGGGGCCGGGGCGACGATATTGCCCTCGGCGACAAGGCGCTTCAGGTTCTCGGTGTCCGGCACGCCGATTTCCTGCTTGCGCAGGGACTGGCGGTAATTGTTATCCGGCGTGGCCCCGACGCAGGAGACGAAACTGCGATGGCTGCCCGGCACGAACATGGTTGGCCCGGCCTGCGGGTGATTGTCGGTCAGCATCACCGACATCGACAGCGCCCGCATGCGCGGCATTCCGTCCTCGGCGTGCCAGGTCTCGAAATCCGAGTGCCAGTAGAATTCGCGGCCCTTGAAGGCCGGTTTGTAGTTCAGCCGGGCCTGATGGATGTAGACGTCATCATTGAGAAGGTAGCGAGCAATCCCGGCGAGGCGCTCGTCGGCGCAGAGGTCGGCGAAGCGCTTATCCTGAAGGTGGGTTGCGAAGATCGAACGCACCGCTCCGTTCTCGCCGGGTTCGGCGACAATGGTCTCGCGGTCGAGCCGCGAGGGGGCGACGCGCAATTCTTCCGCCCCGGCCCGAAGCGCTGCAACTTCGGCCGGGCTGAACACATCCTCCAGCACGATGAAGCCGTCCTGCTGGTATGACCTGCGCTGGCCAGCCGTCAGCGGACCCGGCCCATCCACCGGCGAATGGATGACCGGATCGGCGCGTTCGAGCACGAAAGGCTCCGCCTCGGTTCTCGAGGGATAGAGATCCTTCACAGCCATTTGTGACTGGCGCTGGGCGAACGACATGGCTTGGTTTTCCCTTCTTTTCGGTGTTCGGGTCTTCAGGTCTTTCAGGTCTTCAGGCGGTCGTGTCCGCAGGGTAGGCGCCATCGGCGCCATGAACTTCGCGGCCCGTGACAGGCGGGTTGAAGACGCAGGCCATCACCATGGGCTGGCCCTTGTCTGCGCGCAGGATGTGCCGGTCGTGCAGGTTCAGCGCGTACATGATGCCGGGGCGGATCGGGTGGGTCTCGCCGCTGGCAAGGTCGGTGATCGACCCCTCGCCGGACATGCAGAAGACGCTCTCGAAATGGTTCTTGTATCCCATCTCCAGCACCGCGCCGGCGTGAATGGTGGTGATGTGGAAGGAAAAGCCCATCTGGTCGTCCTTCAGCAGAAGTCGCACCGAGGACCAGCCGTCGCTGTCAACGCGGCGGTCTGAATGCTGGGCTTCGGCGAGGTCGCGAATAATCATGTCTCAGCGTCTCCTTCAGGCCGCCGCGCGGGCGTGGCGGGCGTCGATCTCGGAAATGGCGAGGGCGAGAATGTCGAGGCCGCGATTGAGTTCGGCGTCCGGAATGTTGAGCGGGCAGAGCACCTTGACGACTTCGTCATCGCCGCCGCTCGTCTCGATGATCAGCCCGTTTTCGAAGCACAGGCCGCAGACCTCTCCGGCGATCTCACCGGAGGCCATTTCAATGCCGCGCATCATGCCGCGACCCTTGACGCGGCGGGCAATTCCGGCGCGCTCGGTCATTGTGGCGAGGCGTTCGCCAAGATGCCGGCCCTTGCGCTTCACGTCCGTCTCGAACGCCGCGTCGGACCAGAACAGCTCCAGTGCGCGCGTTGCCGTGACGAAGGCATGGTTGTTGCCCCGGAACGTGCCGTTGTGCTCGCCCGGCTTCCATTTGTCGAATTGCGGGCGGATCAGGGTCAATGCGAAGGGCAGGCCCATGCCGGACAGGGATTTGGCCAGCGTGACGATGTCCGGCTTCACGCCGGAGCGCTCGAAGCTGAAGAAACCGTCCGTGCGGCCGATACCGGCCTGGATGTCGTCAATGATCAGCAGCGCGCCGTGCTTGCGGGCGATCTTCTCGATCTTGCGCAGCCATTCGTCGCCGGCAACGTTCAGGCCGCCTTCGCCCTGCACAACCTCGACAAGGATCGCAGCGGGCGCATCGACACCGGAAGAAGGGTCGGACAGGCGGCGGTCAAGCTGGTCTGCGGTGTCCACACCGTCACCGAAATAGCCGTCATAGGGTTCATGGCTGACGCCGCACAGGGCCATGCCCGCGCCGGCGCGCTTGCCGGAATTGCCGGTGCAGGACAGGGCGCCGATGGTCATGCCGTGAAAGCCGTTGGTGAAGGCGATGATATTGCGGCGCCCGGTGGCCTTGCGGGCAGCCTTCAGGGCCGCTTCGACAGCGTTCGCGCCGGTCGGGCCGGGGAACAGGACGCGGTGGTCCATGTCGCGCGGGGCGAGGATCAGATCGGTGAAGGCCTGGAGAAAGCCCGCCTTGGCCTCGGTGTGCATGTCGAGACCGTGGGCGAGGCCGTCGGACTTGATGTACTCGATCAGCGCGTCCTGCAGCTCGTCATGATTGTGACCGTAATTCAGGGTCGAGCAACCCGCGAGGAAGTCGATATACTCGCGGCCGTCTGCGCCAGTCAGGCGGCTGCCCTTGGCGCGCGAGAACGAGACGGGGAAAGCGCGGCAGTAGCTGCGGACGACGGATTCGCGCTTCTCGTAGATGGTGGGCTTGGAATTGCCTTCATAGGCCATGGGAATGCTCCTGAGTTGCTGCTCTGGTTTGGGTGTGTCGGAAATCGCCGGAGGTTCAGAGGGTCGGCGGCGGCAGGGCGAACGGGCCGATCTCGACCATGCGTTCGCTGTCATGGCGGCCGCGGAAATGCGCCTGGCGGTCAAAGAAGGAGGCGTCATTGAGCTCAGCGCCGAGCCAGCGCGCGACCGAACGAAACAGACCCCACGAAGCCTGATTGTCAGGCGTGATGGTGGTCTTCAGCCGGCTGACGCGGGCCAGTTCCGGACGTGAGAGGATGTCGGCGACCAGACGCTTCGGAAGGCCGAGGCCGCGCGCGTCCTCATGCACGGCCACCTGCCACAGAAAGTAGGTGTCAGGTGCGTCGGGGAGGATGTAGCCGGAAACCCAGCCGACAGCCTTCCCGCCAGCGGAGGTGCGGGCGAGCGCGCAGGTTGCAGCATGATGGGTGCACAGCAGCAGACTGGCGTAGAGGGAATTGGTGTCGAGGGGCGGGCAGGCAGCGACGAGATCGTGAATGTCTGCGCCATCGGTGCTCAGCGGGCGGGAGAGGGAAATCGCCTCGTCACGCCCGGTGCGTCGCGGGCCTTCGCCCGGACTTGCTTCCAATGATGCCATTCTTGAGTCCATGGCCGTGACAGCCTCCCAGTTAATTAGATGCCCTAACTAATAGAGTCTCTGGAGTAGTCAACCGTTGCGGGCTGCTTCTTCCATAACGCTCTCTGAATGTAATATGCGTGGACTGGTCATTATGTTCCCGGAATTCACAGAAAGGGCGAGCGAGTGACATTTTGATTTTATAATCAAAATATCGCAGGCGGAGCGGTGATTGCGCATTGCGGGGATACGCGCCAGTTTGCGCTGAGCCGTCGCCCGGCTTGCGGTGTGGCGGCCGATCCGAACGGCGGATGACGACATGGAGATGGCTTTGGAAGACCGGGCGCAGACGGCGATCATTTCACTCAGGCGGATTCTGAAGGCGACGGATGCCAATGTCCGGGCGATCGCGCGGGACGCGGGGCTGACCACTTCGCAGCTCATCGTCCTGCAACTCCTGCGGGGGCGCGGCGAAATGCTGGCGGGCGAGATTGCCCGGTCGATGGAGTTGAAGCAGGCAACGATCTCCATCCTGCTCGACCGGCTGCAGGAGATCGGGATGATTTCACGCCAGCGCGGTGAAGGCGACCGCCGACAGGTGTGGGTCAGGCTGACGGCGGCCGGTCTGCAGGCCGTGAATGCCGCGCCGGACCTGCTGCAGGACCGTTTCAGGGCCCGCTTTTCCAAACTTCCCGAATGGGAGCAGGCCGGGCTGATCGCGTCATTGCTGCGCATCGTCTCCCTGCTCGACGCCGAGGGCATTGACGCCTCGCCGCTTCTCGATGTCGGGCCGGTCAATGCGCTACGGGAGGATGATGACGGGAAAGACGGCGACGGGAACGACGGCGGCGCGAAAGCCGACAATGCGAAAGCCGACAATGCGAAAGACGGGGGGCAAACGAGTTAGCCTCTTCCCCGAAGGCCGACGACACATTACATCTGGAGACTGGCGGCGGCTGCCCCGTTCGAGGGGGTCACTCATTCCGCCGACCATAATTTCCGTCAGGGAGCTGGCATTCTGGGTGTGGCCGTGGCCACGTCTCATCCGGCACCCACCTGTTAAACAGGTCGACGGGAATGAACATGCCCTGACGGCGCATGGTGGTCGCCGCCAACTCACTTCGAGACGAACGGGGGCGGATATTTCTGTCACACGAGACAAGACGGCATTGCGCGCGCGCCTGAAGGATCTGCGCGCCGAGGCCCATGCCCGCGACCCCGATGCGGGGGAGGAGATCGCCGCGCGGTTTCCGGAGAAGCTGCTGACGAGGTTCGGGCCTGTCGTTGCCGGCTACTGGCCGCTCGGCTCGGAAATCGACGCGCGCCCGCTGATGGACAGGCTGAACGGCTATGGCGCGCGCCTCGCGCTGCCGCGTGTTCGCGGTGCAGAGATGGATTTCGCGCTATGGTCACCTGGCGAGCCCATTGGTCCCGGCCCGTTCGGCCTGGTGCAGCCGACCGACCGCGCCGTGGCGGTGCGCCCAACGCTGATTCTCGCGCCGTTGCTCGGGTTTGACCTGTCCGGGCACAGGCTGGGCTATGGCAAGGGGCATTACGACAAGGCCGTTGCCGAGCTGCGCGCGGACGGACGCGTGTTCGTCTGCGGTCTCGCCTTTGAGGCCCAGAAGGTCGACAATCTGCCCGCCGAGGACCATGATCAGCCGCTCGACTGGGTGGTGACGCCGACGGGCAATCTGCCGCTTTTCCTGTCCCGGGCGACCGATGGCTGATTCTGTCGGCGCGGCTGCGGGTTGAGCATCTGGGCTCCGGCTTGATCGCAGGCTTGGGCGCAGGCTGGGCGTGGGCGTGGCGGCAAAGGTTTCTGTGTCGCGACAATGCGCGCCATTTCGTCGCAATCGGCGGAGAATCTACGACCCTCACCTTGGTTGTCAGCGCCGAACTTGCATGCTAAGCGACCGCCACACTGACGATTGCGACCCTGCACGGGGCGGCGGGAAGTTCGTGTTTTTCCCGGATTTTCCGGGAATTGGGTCTCAGTTTTTCAATCTGCCGCCTGTCGCATCCGCGGCGGGCGCCATCCAAAGAGCCAGGTGTCAGCTTTGGGATCATCATATTCAGGCCGGATGAATGAGGTGGCGCGGCGCTACGCGCTGGCGCTGTTCGGGCTCGCGCAGGAAAAGGACGTCGTCGAGAAAGTTCATGCCGGAACCCAGGCGTTCGGCCGTGCCATCGAAGCGAGCGCCGATCTGCGCCGCTTTCTCAATGCGCCGCTCTACAAGTTCGACGACAAGGCGAGCGCACTGACCGCGCTCGCGGAAAAGATGGGGCTCGGCCCGCTGGTGGTGAAATTCATCGGCACGATGGCGCTGAACGGACGCGCCAATGACCTGGCCGCAGCCATCGGCGCCTATGACGAGCTTTACGTGAAACAACGCGGGATCAAGCGCGCCGTCGTGCGCACCGCGGCCGCCATGAACCCGGCCCAGCGCGAGCGCCTTCAGGGTCTGCTCGCCCGGGTCGTCGGCGGAGAAGTCCAACTGAACGAAGAAGTGGATGAAGGCCTGATCGGCGGCATCCAGCTTAGAATCGGTTCGCAACTGGTTGACTCCAGCCTGCGGGCCAAACTTGAACGGCTGAACACAGCCATGAAGGGAGCGTGAGCGCGATGGATATCCGTGCTGCTGAGATTTCCGAGATTCTCAAGTCGCAGATCCAGAATTTCGGGGCTGAGGCGGAGGTGTCCGATGTTGGGCAGGTGCTGTCAGTCGGGGACGGCATTGCGCGCGTCCACGGCCTCGACAGTGTCCAGGCCGGCGAGATGATCGCCTTCGACAATGGTGTGCGCGGCATGGCGCTCAACCTCGAGCGCGACAATGTCGGCGTCGTGATCTTCGGTGAAGACCGCGGGATCAAGGAAGGCGACAACGTCAAGCGCACGGGCGAAATCGTCGCCGCGCCTGTTGGCCGGGGCCTTCTCGGCCGCGTCGTCGACGCGCTCGGCGAGCCGATCGACGCCAAAGGGCCGCTGAAGGACGTGGAATCGCGCAACCGTGTGGACGTCAAGGCGCCGGGCATCATCCCGCGCAAATCGGTGCACGAGCCGATGATGACGGGCATCAAGGCCATTGACGGGATGATCCCGGTCGGCCGTGGCCAGCGCGAACTGATCATTGGCGACCGCCAGACCGGCAAGACCGCCATCTGCATCGACACCATACTGAACCAGAAGTCGATCAACGACATGGCGAAGTCCGACAAGGACAAGCTGTTTTGCGTTTATGTCGCCATCGGCCAGAAGCGCTCGACCGTGGCCAATGTGGTCAAGACACTCGAAGAACGCGGCGCGATGGAATACACCGTCGTCGTCTCGGCAACGGCGTCCGAGCCGGCCCCGATGCAGTATCTTGCACCGTATACGGCCTGCACGATTGCCGAATACTTTCGCGACAACGGCATGCATGCGCTCATCATCTATGATGACCTGTCCAAGCAGGCCGTCGCCTATCGCCAGATGTCGCTGCTGCTGCGTCGCCCGCCGGGCCGCGAAGCCTATCCGGGTGATGTGTTCTATCTCCACTCGCGCCTGTTGGAGCGTGCGGCCAAGATGAACAACGACAATGGCGGCGGCTCGCTCACCGCGCTGCCGATCATCGAGACCCAGGCGGGTGACGTGTCGGCGTACATTCCGACCAACGTGATTTCGATCACCGATGGCCAGATCTTCCTTGAAACCGAATTGTTCTACCAGGGCGTTCGCCCGGCCATCAACGTGGGGCTTTCGGTGTCGCGAGTCGGCTCGGCCGCGCAGACCAAGGCGATGAAGAAGGTTGCCGGCACCATCAAGCTGGAACTGGCTCAATATCGCGAAATGGCGGCGTTTGCGCAGTTCGGCTCGGACCTTGATGCCTCGACCCAGCGCCTGCTGAACCGCGGCGCGCGGCTGACCGAGCTGCTGAAGCAGGGCCAGTACAAGCCGATGCCGTTCGAAGAACAGGTGGTTTCGATCTTCGCCGGCGTCAACGGCTTCCTCGACACCGTTCCGGCCAAGCAGGTGACGCGCTTCGAAGCCTCGCTGCTGGCGCATTTCCGGGCCGAGCATGGGGCGGTTCTGACCGACATCCGCGACAAGAAGGACTTGAGCGCCGACACGACGGCCAAGCTCAAGGACATCATCGGCGGTTTCGCTAAGACGTTTGCGTAAAGCGTGCTGGCAGACTCGCCTTACTGGTTGACCCCACTGGCTTGGGCCTTGAGCGGCATTGGTTGCTTGCTTATCGTCCTCGCAATGCGACCGCCCGTCTCCGTGGGAATCGCAGCAGCTGCGGTTGCGCTGGTAAGTGTTTCGGTCGCTGGAAAGCTGTTTGTAGACGGACGAGCCCGAGCCAAACAAGCGCAGGCGTTCTCGGATTGCACTGAGAAACATCCTGACGGCCCCGAGATGCACAAGTGTTTTAAGCTGCTTGACCCGCGAACCACCAAGATGGGCTTTGTCGGCAACGAAGCCTACGCGAACTAACGGAATTTAGATGGCAAGCCTCAAAGCCCTCAAGATGCGCATCACTTCGGTGAAGTCGACGCAGAAGATCACCAAGGCGATGAAGATGGTCGCCGCGGCGAAGCTGCGCCGCGCGCAGGATGCC
>JBGSUF010000182.1:0-2720 GCA_041736285.1 Hyphomonadaceae bacterium
CCGGGCAGCGCGACCGTCAGCCTCGCCCAGGCTGTGGGCGCGACAGAGCACGCGGCAGGCGAACGGGCCGACCCCAGTGGAGCCGGCCCGCAAGACCAATAGCAAAACCTCCGTTCGCCCCGGCACTTACCCGAAACGGTAACGCAGGCCGACCGAGAACAGGTTCTGCTGATTCTCGATGTCAAGACGGGCGGGGAAGAGGTCCACGCGGGTCTCGATGTCGTCGCTCGCGCGGTATGTGTACTCGCCATAGACGTCGATGCTTTGGGTGACGCGGTAGGTCGCACCGGCCCGCACCTGATAGGCAAACCTCGTCTCGCCATCATCGACGATGCCGACGCCGGACGGATTGTAGGTCACGTCAACGTCCGTAAAGCCGATGCCTGCGCCGACATAGGGCTGAAACGCGCCGGTGGGGTTGAAGTCGTAATAGGCGTTGGCGAAAACGGCGAGGGTCGTCACCTCACCGCGGCCGTCGGCCACGACGGCGCCCACAGTTGCGCCGAGCGGCGTCGCCGATCCCGTCAGGACGGCTGCGTCCACGCCGTCAATATTGCCGCCGCCGACCAGAACGCCCTGATGGGTGTCCACATCGGCCTGGGTGTAGGACACCTCAATGCCCGAGCGCAGGTTGGAAGCGTAGCGAATGCCCCCCTCAACGCCAACCGCAAGGCCCTGATCGAATTCGGTATTCCATCCGACGCTGGTGCCGGAGGCGAGCGTGGTGCCCGTCGGAATGGCGGTGCCGCCATTTCCAGTCACGAAGGCGGACGTGAATTCGCCGGAATTGTCGCTGTCGGCCTGATTGGCGAGGCCGACATATCCGCCGACATACCATTCCTGCGCGTGTGCAGCGCCCGCAAACGAAAAGCAGGCTGCTATGCCTGCCGCGAACATGGATTTGATCATGAGAATACTCCCTGGAGCCAGTTTACCAACACCCGGACCCTCTTTTCAGGCCCAGAAACGATATGGGCCGGACGAGGAGTCGAGCAAGCAAAGACCAGGGGGAAACGATCGATAAACTTCCCGGTTTCATTAAATCGATGAAATGGACTACCGAACGGAAAGTCTATCGAAGCCTTGAGATACCACTATTGAGTGTGGGAATTGAATGTGCTGCCATTAAGCTTCAGCAGGTCGGCTTGCTGGACAATGTGCGCGGGCTGTTCCGGCACCATGCCGACAGCTTCCAGGCCGGACATCAGGGCCAGAATCAGAAGTGAGAGCACGAGGCCATACTCGACGACCGAAGCGCCTTCGTGCGGCTGTCTTTTATCGTTTTCAGTCCGTTCGTGCTGCATCGCCCTTGTCTTCCTTCCAGCGTTGGATCGCGGCAAAGAGGGGCATGTCAGCGGCTGGCGCGGGATAGTCCGTGAGACGCTCGATCTCGACCCAGGCCGTGGCCTGTCCTTCCCGTGCCGTGACCTCGCCCTTCCAGTCTCGACACAGATATACTGGCATCAAAAGGTGAAACGTCCCGTAAGAATGGGAGGCAAAATTGAACGGAACGAGCTTTTCCGGCGCGATCTGGAGGTCGATTTCCTCCATGATCTCCCGCACCAGCGCCGCCTCCGGCGTCTCCCCCGGCTCGACCTTTCCGCCCGGCAATTCCCAGAGCCCGGCCATCGACTTGCCCTCCGGACGTTTCGCCAGAAGCACGCGGCCATGCTCATCAACCAGCATGATCGCCGCGACGAGCACGAGGCGCGTCATGTCCGGTAGGCGCCGTTAATATCGACATAGCCATGCGTCAGGTCGCAGGTCCAAACCGTCGCATGGCCGTCCCCGCCCGCACCGACATCGACACGGATGGTGAATTCCGGCTGGGCGAAGACGGCGCTTGCGGCCGCCTCGTCGTAGCCCGGCGCGCGCGCGCCATCGCGGGCCACGCACACATCATCAAACCAGATCTGCAGCGCATCGGCGCGGATCGGCTCGCGAACCTTGCCGACCGCCATCACGACCCGGCCCCAGTTGGCATCGCCCGCCGCCATCGCCGTCTTGATCAGCGGCGAATTGGCGATTGACGCCGCCATCACCTTCGCAGACCCGTCCGAAACCGCGCCCTCGACCCGGATGGTGACGAATTTTCCCGCCCCTTCGCCGTCCCGGACAACCTGGTGAGCGAGGTCGAGACACGTCTCAAGAAGGGCGGCCCGAAATGTCGGGTATCGCACGTCATCGGTGCCGGTGATCGCCGCCATGCCCGAGCCGCCGGTCGCAAACACCATCAGCGTGTCGGAGGTGGAGGTGTCGCTGTCGACGGTGATGCAGTTGAACGACTCGTCCGTCACCCCCGCCAGCGCCGCCTGCAGCACGTCCGGGGCGATGGCCGCGTCGGTGAAGACATAGGCCAGCATCGTCGCCATGTTCGGCGCAATCATGCCGGAGCCTTTCGCGATGCCTGCAAACCTGACCGACGCGCCGCCGATGTCGGCAATGCGGCCTGCGCCCTTGGGAAAGGTGTCGGTGGTCATGAAAGCCTTCGCGCACGCCAGCCAGTCCGGGGCGCCAAGCGCCGACGCCATGCCGGGCACAAGTTCGGCGATATAGTCCGCCGAGGGCAGCGGTTCACCGATCACACCGGTCGCGGCCAGAAAGCATGTGTCCTCCGCAGCGCCGAACGCCGCCGTCAGCGCGGCAACGCTTGCGGCGTTCTTGCGGCGGCCAAACGGCCCGGTGAAGGCGTTGGAATTGCCCGCATTGACCAGCAGCGC
>JBGSUF010000183.1:0-2763 GCA_041736285.1 Hyphomonadaceae bacterium
CCGTCGCGGCAGGTGACGCCATGCGCGTCTACTCCCGGCCTGCCGAATGGCTGACCAAGGGCACAGGCGAGGGCATCGGCAACATCTTCCTGACCGGCCGCGCGGGCACCGGAAAGACCACGCTGCTGCGTCAGTTTCTCCACGAGGCTGGCGAGCGGGCCGTGGTCCTGGCGCCGACCGGGGTCGCCGCGGTGAATGTTGGCGGGCAGACGCTGCATTCCTTCTTCAAATTGCCGCCGCGCATGGTCGACGCTGCCGACGTCAAGCGCCTGCCCAATGGTCGCGTCATCCGCGCCATGGAGACCCTTGTCATCGACGAAATCTCCATGGTTCGCGCCGACACGCTCGATGCCATCGACCGCTCGCTGAAACTGAACCGCCAGAACAAGCGCCCGTTTGGCGGCGTTCGGGTGATCGTCTCTGGCGACCTTCACCAGTTGCCGCCCGTTGTGCGCGGCGAGGAGGCGGAGATTCTCGACACCCGTTTCGGCGGCGCATACTTCTTCAAGGCCCCCGCTTTCGCGCACGGCACGTTCACCCTGCTCGCGCTGAAACACGTCTTCCGCCAGGCCGATCCGGCCTTCCTCGCCCTTCTCGGCGCGCTCCGGCTGGGGCGTCTCGGCGAGGCCGAGGCCGCCACCATGGCCGCGCTCGTCTCACGCCGCACCGCGCTCGACGCCAGTGTCACCCACGTCGTCCTGACCCCCAACAACGCCGCCGCCTTCCGCATCAATCAGGCCCGGATGGAAGCGCTCGACACGCTGACCAGGACCTTCGCCGCCGACATCAAGGGCGATTTCGACGACCGCTCCGCCCCGACCGAGATCGAACTCACCCTCAAGGTCGGCGCGCGCGTGATGATGCTGAAGAACGATCCCGAGGGCCGCTGGGTCAACGGAACCATTGGCAATGTCGAAGGGTTTGAGGGCGACGGTGTGCTGGTCAGCGTCGACGGCCATCTCCACAAGATCGACCCCACCGTGTGGGAGAAATACCGCTACGCCCTCGACCCTGCGAAGAATACCGTCAAGCGCGAGGTGATCGGCGCGTTCAAGCAGGTGCCGCTCCGGCTGGCCTACGCCGTCACAATCCACAAGGCGCAGGGCCTCACGCTGGAGCGCGTCTATATCGACTTCGACAACGGCATGTTTGTCCACGGTCAGGCCTATGTCGCCTTCTCGCGCGCACGTTCCCTGGAGGGGCTTGAAATCTCCCGTCCCCTGCGTCCGCGTGATATCGTCTTCGACCGCTCGGCCTTCGACTTCGGCGCGCTGGAAACCCTTCAGGACACGCCCGAATTCATGCTTGCCCGCTTCGCCCCCCCGGACGGCGAACTGCTCTGACCGCTTCAACCGAAACCGGCTCAGGCCAGTTGCGAGAAATCCTGCCGCAGCCTCTGTTCGGGATCGGTGGCGAGCCTTTCAAGCGTTTTCACCCGGTCGCTCAGGCGTTCGATCTCCGCCTCGGCGCGACGCAGCCGCTCTTCCTGTTCCCGGCTGTCCGGTCCGCCCCGGCCCTCGCGGAACTTGAAATAGGCCGTCATCACCGTCATGAACCCGACGCTGACCATGATGACCGCCACCATGGCAAACGGATTGTCGATGTCGAACATGCCTGTCTCCTAACGCGCAAAATATCGTTATTCGATAACTAACCCATAAAAGCGCGTTTGTGAAGTGGAGCGCGATCAACGCCCTGTGGAACCGAACCCGCCCTCGCCGCGCGCCGTCTCCGGCAATTCCTCGACGACCGCGAACGCCGCCCGCGTCACCGGCGCCAGCACCATCTGCCCGATCCGCTCGCCGCGCGCGATGGTGAAGGCCTCTGTGCCGTGATTGATAAGGATGACTTTCAATTCGCCGCGATAATCGCTGTCGACCGTGCCCGGCGCGTTCAGGCAGGTCACCCCATGCCTGGCTGCGAGGCCCGAGCGCGGCCGCATCTGGATTTCATAGCCTTCCGGGATCGCCATCGACAGGCCCGTCGGCACCATCGCCCGCGCGCCCGGCTCAAGCACGAGCGGCGTCCCCTCCGGCACGGCCGCGCGCACATCCATCCCCGCCGCGCCTTCGGTCTCGTAGCGGGGAAGCTCCAGCCCCGCAAAATGCGCGAGCGGCTTCAGCGCGATCTTCACCGTCATCGTCATGCCCGGTTCTCTTCCGCCAGCGCTGCGTGAATGTCGCTCACCACCACAGACCCCTCGCCGACCGCGCTGGCCACACGTTTAACCGATCCGGTCCGCACATCTCCAACCGCGTAGATACGCGGCCAGCTCGTCTCATACCGGGTCGGCATCCGGTCCAGCGACCAGCCCGCGCGCACGAGATCAAGGCTTGCAAGCTCCATCCCCGTCTTCACAAAGCCCTTGCCGTCGCAGCTCATCGACTTCGGCAGCCAGCCTGTGAAGGGCGACGCCCCGATGAACAGAAAGGCAAAATTCGCATCGCAGCGCTCGGTCTCTCCGGTCTCGGCATTCTTCCAGGTGATCGCGGTCAGCCGGTCGGCCTGCGGATCGGCGCCCTCGACACCATGCAGTTGGGAAATTTCCTGGCCGCCGTGGAGGCGGATGTTCGGCGTCTCTTCGAGCCGGCGCACGAGATATTCCGACATGGTGTCGCGAATATTGGGCCGCCGATAGACGACATGCACCAGCTTGGCGGTCTGCGCGAGGAACACAGCGCCCTGCCCGGCCGAGTTGCCCGCGCCGACGACCGCCACTTCCTGGCCGCCGCACAGCTGCGCCTCCATCGGCGTTGCGCCGTA
>JBGSUF010000193.1:0-2391 GCA_041736285.1 Hyphomonadaceae bacterium
CCGGGCAGAGCCCGCTGGCGGCGGCGGCGGACGCGGTGGAACTGGCCAATGCCAGCGCCGACTGGGCCAAGGCGCTGATCGACAATGCGGCGCGTCCTTCGGGGGCACTGGTCTATGGCGCGAACGGCGCACGGATGAGCGACGAACAGTTCGAGCGGCTCAAGCGCGAGCTGGAGGAGGCCCATACCGGCGCCGCCAATGCGGGACGGCCGCTGCTGCTGGAGGGCGGGCTCGACTGGAAGCCGATGAGCCTGACGCCTGCGGAGATGGATTTTCAGGGCGCGCGGCACGGGGCGATGCGGGAGATCGCGCTGGCCTTCGGTGTGCCGCCCATGATGCTGGGGATACCGGGGGACAACACCTATTCCAACTACCGGGAGGCGAACCTCGCCTTCTGGCGACTGACGGTGCTGCCGCTGGTGCAGCGCACGGCCGGAGCGCTGGAAGAATGGCTGGGCGGGCGGTTCGACGGCGTCACGGTGCGCGCAGACCTCGACCGGGTGGCAGCGCTGGCGCCCGAGCGCGAAGCGGTGTGGCGACGAATTGGCGAGGCGGACTTCCTGTCGCGCGATGAGAAACGGGCACTGCTCGGCCTGAGCTGAAGGAGCGTTGGCCGGGCAGTGCCTGAAGTTGGGCAATGCCTGAACGGGGCAGTGCCTGAACGGGAAAGGGGCGGACGCCGGGTCAGTCGACCGCGAGGGCGGCGCCGGCAATGCCGTCTTCGATCGGCATGAAAGTGCCGCAAGGATCGTCATCGACCTGGCAGATGCCGGTTGCGGCCTGACCGGTGCGCGGCAGCGGCGGACGTGCACAGTTTTCGCCATTCTCGTCACAGGTGACGCGGGTGTCGGCGAGGCATTTGCCCTCGCAGTCGCGACCATCGGTGCAGGCCTTGCCGCCATCGGCGTAGAGGTTCACGCAGGTGAGGGTCTGCGACATGCAGACCGGCCGCCAGTCCCCATCGGCAAGGGCGCACTGCTCTGCGGTCTGGGCGCGGGACGGGTGGTCCGGACCTGCCGCGACATTGCCGGGCCGGTTCGGATCGTTCCAGTCATGCGGATCGCAGGCGGCAAGGGTGAAGAGGGCGACGACGACGAGGAGGATGCGGGCGATCATTGGTGTTTCGCCCGGCAGGCGGCGTCCACCGCTTCGAGGCCGGCAATCTCGGCCTTGATCTCTCCGCTGACCGTGTCGCCGTCAAGCTCGCCGGCATTGACAGCGGCAAGGGCGAGGTAGGCCTCGGCGGAGAGCTTGTCCTTGACGTCATACATCATGCACGCGCAGTAGGATTCGCTGCCGCCTTCGCTCATGCAGGCATTCTTCATGAGGTTCTGATTGCTGGAGATGAAGCATTGGGAGGTGGCGTCATTGCGGTCGATATTGGCCTGTGAGGAGGTCAGTTCGGTGGCGTCCTGATAGACGTTGAAGGCGGCCGACCATTCGGGCGTGTCCTCGGCGTAGCGGGCAAGCTCGACGAGGGCGGCGAACTCTTCCGGGCTGGCATAGCGCGCGTCGGCATCGGTGTAGCAGCCACAGGTCATGGCGTTTTCGGTCTGCTCGGCCATGCACTTGTTGACGAGCAGGGCGCGGTCGTCGGCGGAGGGCATGTTGGCGGGCGGGGCCTCGGACGTGTCTTCCATGGCAACGCATGTTGCGGCCCCGGCGGCTGCGGAGCGCCAGTTGGTCGCCTGTTCGTCCGAAAGGCCGGCGGGCGGGGATGACACGTCGGTGCCAGCCTTCAGGGCGGCGACGTAGAGGCCGAATGTCGCTTCATCGAGCGCGTCGTCATATTGCAGGATACGGCATGAGCATAGATCGTCCGGGACGTCGGAGCCCTCGCACGTGCTCATCGCGACACCGATATTCATCAGGGGGAAGCAGGCAAGGCCGGCCTCGAAATAGGGCATGACGGCTTCATCATTCATGTCGAGGGTGAAGTCCTCACCGGCTTTCGTCGCGGCGACCACTTTGGCGTAAAGCTCCGCAGGCAGAGCATCGGCCGCATCCGCGCTGCAGGTGCAGCCGACAAGGTTTTCGCCTTCGCTGACGCAGTTGTCGATGAGGAATTGCTTGTCGGAACTCGCCACGTCCGTCGGTGAGTTGGTTGATGTCGGTTTGCAGGCCCCAAGAGCTGAGACAAGTAACACGGCGCACGCCAAGGCACTGATTTTCATGACTTATTCCCCTGAAGGTTTTCCCCAATCGGGAGATCGTTGCACAGAAACAACGGGTTGGCGAATTTTAATTGGTCCAGCGCCGGCTGGCGGGGCCTGGAGGTGAGGCGGGTATGATCGAGAAAAAACTGACGGCGGCGTTCCTGTTCGCGCTGGCGGTCCAGACCAGCGGGGCGCTGCTCTGGGCCGGCGCCGCCGCGCAGCGGATCGAAGTGCT
>JBGSUF010000200.1:0-1969 GCA_041736285.1 Hyphomonadaceae bacterium
GTCGGCGGGGACGGCCGGGACAACCCGGACGGGGATGGGAGCGGACTCGCCGGTCGCGACGATGGCGCTGGCCTCCGATCGCTGCGACAGGGCGAAGAGGCCTGCGCCCGTCGTCCCGGCAGCGATGACGACGATGAAGCCGATGCCCTTGAGGGCGGTCACCCGGCGGGTCTTGTCTGTTTCCTGCGGCATTGTCGTGTGATCCCTGCCCATCAGAGGTGCGTATGAGCGCAAATTAACACAAAAACGCCGTTTGAAAAGTGAACGCTGTTTGTTTTCATCACGGAGCGCCGGACGGGTATGGCGCGATGGCCGCAATCCGGGCCGGATCAGCGCCGACGGATGCCAGGATCATGCCGACATGCAGCAGGATGAAATCCTCGCGGTTGATACCTGGCGTGCCGGGCATGTCGGTCGGATAGGCATCAAGGTTGATATAGAGCATGGCGACGCCGTGACACGCCGCCCACGCCGAAAGCGCCATCAGGCCGGGGTCGAGATCGCGGCGGAACAGGCCAAGGTCTGCGCCCTCGGCGATCATGTCCCGCAACGTGATGAAGGCCTGACTGGCGGGCGAGTCCGGTTGCAGCGAGGCCGGCGTCTCGCCCAGGGGGTGGCACGCAGTCTCCTCGTCCCCGGCGCGGGTGAAGGCCGCACCATAATGGTGCGGGCGCTCGATCGCGGTCTGGATGTAGACGGCCAAGCCGTTGCGGGCGGTCTCAAGGAAGGGGCGGTCACCGGACATGACCTCATCAAGGCGGGTCATGAAGCGCTCGAAGAAAGCGTTCTTCAACTCCTCGACAAGCGCGGACTTGCTGTCGAAATACTTGTAGATTGCGGCGGGGGAATAGTTGATTTCCTCGGCCAGGCGGCGGATCGAGAGCCCGGCCACACCCTCCCGTCCGAAGACGCGCTCGGCGACACTCAGAATCTTCTCGCGCACACGGGCGCGGCGGCGCTCGGCGGGGGTCTGGGGTGTGGCGGCAACGGATTTTGCGGGCATGGGACTTTCGGGATAAGCGTTCAGTTTGTGAACAGTGTTCAAGTTTGAGGTCTGGCGCAAGCTGGACTTGCATTCGGGTGCGCGCCAGCCTTCATCTGCGTCATGAACCAGATTTTCCCAGATGCGCCGGCCAATGGCGCGCAAGTCTCGCCCGTGGCTGACCTTTCGCCCGTGCGCGAATTCCTCGCCCGGCGGCGTTCGGCCAACAAGCAATGCCTTGCCGCGCCCGGCCCGAACGAGGCGCAACTGCAGGAGATACTTCGCGTGGCCGCGCGGGTGCCGGACCACCGCAAACTGGAGCCGTGGCGCTTCATCATCGTTCAGGGCGCGGCGCGCGAGAGGCTGGGCGAGGTGTTTGCCCGGCGGTGGCTCATGCTGAATCCGGACGCGGATGAGGCGGCGCTGGAGGTGGAGCGGGGGCGAGCCCTGCGCGCGCCGGTGAGCGTTTATCTGGTGTCGGCGCCGGTCGATGATGGCCGCACGGATGTGTGGGAGCAGCAATTGTCGGTTGGCGCAGCCGGGCATCAACTGGGGCTGGCGGCGCAGGCGGCGGGGTTTGGCTGCGTCTGGCTCACAGAATGGGTGTGTTATGATGCCGGTGTGGCGCAGGCTCTCGGGCTGGCGGACGGGCAGAGGCTGGCCGGGCAGTTCCTGATCGGCACGCCGACGTCGCTGACCCCGGAGCGGCCACGGCCGGACATGGCGCGGATTGTCAGCCACTGGGCCGGCTGAACGCCTGACCTGGGGGGCGCTGCAAACAAAACGCAAACGGCCCTCACATGCAGCCAAATGGCTGCTATATTGCGGATATGACAACGAATCCGAATCGACTGGTGCCCCGGAACGGGGATGATGACGGTCTGTCCATCTCGCAGCGTGCGGCGGCGCGTGCGCCGGTGGCCGCCAATGCTGCGGACTATCTGCAGGGCCTGAACCCGCAACAGCGCGAAGCGGTGGAGGCCACTG
>JBGSUF010000245.1:0-8185 GCA_041736285.1 Hyphomonadaceae bacterium
GCGGGCAATGAGCACGGGCCGCGAGAGCGGGCTTCGCACGGCGGGCGGGCGCGGCGGATCGCTCGGTGCAAACTACAACAATATCGGCGCCATGCTCGGCCGCATGCCGTGGTTCGTCCTCCTCGTGATCGTCGCGCTGACGGGCTGGGGGACGGCGGTGCTCTACTCATCGACCTATGATGATCCGAGCAATCAGGGGCTTTGGCTGCGTCATGCCGCCCGTTTCGTGCCGGCACTTGGCATTGCGTGCGCACTCGCGCTCCTGCCGCTGAAGTTCTGGGCGCGGATGGCCTTCCCGGCCTATTTCCTCGCCGTGGTGCTGCTTGTCGGGGTGGAATTGTTCGGGGTGATGGGCGGCGGCGCGGCGCGCTGGCTGTACGTTGGGCCGGTGCGTGTCCAGCCGTCGGAATTCATGAAACTCGCCGTGACGCTGGCGCTGGCGCGCTACTATCACTGGGTCTTGTCGGAGCGGCGCAATCTGCAGTCCGGCGGACGGAACAACCCGATGCGGCGCGACCGGGCCGGGGGCTTGCGGAGTTTCGGGCGCTACATGACGGCGCCCTTTGCCGGGCTGACCATTCACATTCCTGCGGCGGTCATGATCATCGTTCCGGCATTGCTCATCGTCGTGCAGCCGGATCTCGGCACGGCTCTGATGGTGATTGCGACCGGGTTTGCCATCATGGTGCTGGCGGGGGTGAACCTCACAATGCTGTGGGTCGTGATCGCGGTGCAGGTGATGGCGGTGTTCGTGGTGCCGTTCACGCTGACACAGGAGCAGCGCGAAAATCCGGCGAGCGGGCTTGGCCTCGGCGCCATCGCCTATTTCCAGTTGCTCAAGCCCTATCAGCAAAAGCGCGTGGACAGCCTGCTTGATCCGTCCAGCGATCCCCTCGGGGCGGGATACCAGTCCGAACAGGCCAAGATCGCCATCGGTTCTGGCGGGGTCGGCGGCAAGCAGTGGATGCGCGGCACGCAGAGCCGCCTCGACTACATTCCCGAGCAGCACACTGACTTCGTTTTCACGGCGATGGCGGAGGAATTCGGCTTTGTCGGATCGATGATTTTCATGCTGACCTGGGCGTTCCTGCTTGGATACGGCCTCTATTCGGCCGCGAGTTGTCAGTCCTTGTTCGGGAAGTTTGCGGCCGGGGGGGCGACGGTGACGATTGCCTTCTACGTCGCGTTCAACATCGGCATGGTGAGCGGTCTTCTGCCTGTGGTGGGCGTGCCGCTGCCCCTTGTGTCGTATGGCGGGACGGCGATGTTGACGGTGATGGCCTGTTTCGGGCTGATCCTTTCAGTGCGAATCCATCGCGACGAAGCGGTGAGCGCAAACGGGCTGCTTTGACGCCCATTTCATGCCCCGCATCCGGCAGAGTGGCGGCAAGGTGTTGCGCGCGGCCAACCGCGATCACAAATGCGAGCCAACTTGACGCAGGTTGCGTTGACGTTTCTGCCCCCTCGGTTAGTTTGCCCGAAGCGATAAAGCCGGGGGAGAGATGAATGGTTGATATTGCGCGCAAGACCGAAAGCTGGGGCTCCCGGTTCGGCTTCATCATGGCCGCCGTGGGATCATCGGTGGGTCTCGGCAATTTTTGGCGCTTTCCGTACACGGCGGGCGAGAATGGCGGCGGCGCCTTCATCGTGATCTACATCTTCTGCGTGCTGCTGATCGGCCTGCCGCTGCTGATGTCGGAATACGCCATGGGTCGCAAGTCCGGCAAATCGGCGATCGAGGGTGTGCAGTCGCTGGCGCGCGCCGAAGGAAAAAGCGGCAATTGGGGCCTTGTCGGCTGGGTCGGCACGCTGACGAGCTTCTTCATCCTCACCTTCTACATGGTGATTTCGGTCTGGCTGCTGGCTTTCCTTTTCCAGTCGTTCGCCGGCAAGTTCGAAGGGATGGACGCCGCAGCTTCGGGACAGAATTTTGCCAATGTGATCGGGCAGGGCGAACACCCGCTGACCTCCAAATGGTATATTCTGGGCCTCCTGGCAGCGTATATCCTCGCCAATGTGTTCGTGGTCGGACGCGGGGTGAAAGGTGGTCTGGAGCGGGCAGCGACGATACTGATGCCGGCTTTCTTCGTGATGCTGGTCCTGGTGGTCGGGTTTGCGCTCTATGAGGGCGACGCCGCCAAGACCGCCGATTTCCTGCTGACGCCGGATTTCAGTGCAGTGAAGTTCTCCACCTTCCTCGACGCCATCGGGCAGGCGTTCTTCTCGATCGGCGTCGGTGTTGGCCTGATGATCACCTATGGCGCCTATCTGAAACGCGACACCAACATCCCGCGTGCCTCGGTTCTCGTTGCCGGAACGGACACGCTGGTGGCGCTGATTGCCGGCTTTGCGATCTTCCCGATCGTGTTTGCGGCGGGCCTCGACCCGGCGGGCGGCCCCAGCCTGTTCTTCGTGTCGATGCCGGTGGCGTTTGGCGGCGTTGAGGGTGGCCAGATCTTCGGCACCGTGTTTTTCGCGCTGGCTCTGTTTGCGGCGTTCACGTCGTCGATTTCGCTCCTCGAAGTCAGCGTGTCATGGCTGGAGGAGCGGCAGGGCGTGACCCGGTTCGGCGGCGCGCTCGGCATCGGCTTTGTCCTGTTCCTCGTCGGTGCGGGCTATGTGTTCTCTCTGGAATATCTCGATTTCATGGACTTCATGACCGAGGGCCTGTTGCTGCCGATCGGTGGTTTCCTGACGGCAGTGTTCGCCGGCTGGGTGCTGAGCCGTAACATGCTGGTCAGCGAACTGGGCGAGGGGAGCATCATGAATGTTTGGCGCTTCCTGATCCGCTGGTTTGTGCCGGCGTTTATCGGCTTCGTCCTGGTGTTCGGCTTCCTCGACAAGATCCAGAACACCTACAATGTGCCGTTGCCATCGGTGCTCGAAGGGATACTCGGCCCGAACAACCCGCGTCCGGCGGAGTGACGCCAGCCAGCTGTGCGGTGTGCCAGGACGCTTTCGGGCCGGGCACACCGCTCGGGCCACAAGTCTTGCGGTTTACTTCGGGCTTTCTGTGGGCTGTCTTGTGGGCTGTCTGCGGACTGTCCTCGGGCCGTTGCTTCCAAGAGCTTGCGTCTGCTCAGGCGGCCGTTCGCGATCAGGCCGGGTTGCTGCGAATCGCTTCAGGCAAACCGATCGGCGAAATGCTCGCAGGCGGTCACGAGTTCATGCACGATGCCGGGTTCGACGCTGGAATGGCCCGCCTCCGGTACAATGGCGAGTTTCGAGCCCGGCCATGCCGCATGGAGCAACCATGCAGATCGCAATGGCGTCACGACGTCAAAGCGACCATGCACGATATGGCCCGGCACATCGGCAAGTTTCGGCGCCATCTTCAGCAGCCAGCCATCCTCATCGAAGAAGCCCTTATTGATGAAATAGTGGCATTCGATGCGGGCGAAGGCGTCGGCGAAATCCCCGTCGGCGAAACGGCCGGGACGCCGTGAGGGCCCCTTGATCGACAAGGTCTCCCCCTCCCATTGCGACCAGGCGCGGGCCGCCGCGAGCCGGGCTTCGGCGTTCGGGCCGGTCAGGCGTTTGTGGAAGGCCTGCAGCAGGTCACCACGCTCCGCCGGTGGAATCGGGGCGACGAAACGGTCGAAACTATCGGGGAAAAGGAAGCTCGCCCCCTCCTGATAGAACCATCGCACTTCCGCCGCCGTCAGCAGAAAAATACCGCGCAGGACAAGGCCCAGCACGCGGTCGGTGTGACAAATCGCGTAGGTGAGGGCCAGCGTGCTGCCCCATGAGCCGCCGAAAACGAGCCATTTCTCGATGCCGAGGTGGCGCCGGATTGCCTCAATATCGTCCACGAGTGCCCAGGTATTGTTCTCGGCGAGTTCGGAGTTGGGCGTGGAATGGCCACAGCCGCGCTGATCGGCAATGATAATCCGATAGCGGGTCGGGTCAAAAAACCGCCGCATTTCAGGGCTTGAGCCGCCGCCGGGGCCGCCATGCAGCGCGATGACCGGAAGTCCTTCGGGATTTCCGGACTCCTCCCAGTAGATCTCATGCAGACCGGAGACTTTGAGCCGACCGGAACGCCGTGCCTCTATGGGCGGATAGAGATGTTTTCGCAGGTGTGATTCGTTCATGGGGATTTCACCTACTCCGATATACAGAGGGAATAAAGGCTGGACGTTTCGGCCTCATCCTGTATTCCTTCAAAGGCACAGGGCAGTGCGGTCCGACGGGTGGTATATATGCGTAGCGTGACTTATTTCGTCGTCAGCCTGGGGTTGGCCAGCGTGACTCTGGCCGGTTGCGCCACGGTGAGCATGTATCCGACTGAAGTTTCCCTTTCCAAACCGATCAGCGAAGAGCAGACAGCTCTGAGAGCCTCTGCTGACGCGTTCTGCGAAACGGCCGAGGCTGAAGGCTGGGTTGCGCAGGCCCCCGGCCTTGTAAAGATTGCTCAATCACTGTTTGACGGCAAATCGCCCGACGCCGACGGATCGATGAGCTATGCCGATGCGATCAACGTTTCGGGCAGCGATGTCAGCCTGGTTTCGATGACGATCACCGCCGATGCGCAAAAAGCGTCCAGCGCTCTGGCGGGTGTGAACGAAGAGGCGCGGGCGCTCGTGCAGGCCGGGCGGTCGCAGGCAGGCCGGGCCGACGTGATCCGCCTTGAGCGCGCTCTGGTGTGGGCACAGAAAGCGCACCGCGCATTTGCCGACGCAACGGATGAGCTTTCCGGCCGCGGCGGTGTCGACCTTCGCGATGTGGACGCAGCGCTGAACATGCTCGCCGTCGAGATTGACGAGACCCGCGCGCTGGCGAACGCTCTGGCTGACCTTTATTCCGGCACGGGCGCTGACGCGACGACCTGACACGCCAGGTCGGCCAGTTAAATTGATCAGGCTGCAGTTTTGCGCAGGCCCGACACACCGAGCATGACCCATCCGGCCAGCATGGCGACGCCGCCAATTGGCGTGATTGCACCGAGACCGCTCACCCCCGTCAACGCCATCGCATAGAGCGACCCGGCGAAGACCAGCGCGCCAAGCACGAACAGCCAAGCCGACGATGCTGCCAACCCGCGCAGGTTCGAGAGCGACACTGCCAGCGCCGCAACGGCGTGGGGCAGGGCATACTGGGTCGCCGTCTGCCACCATCCCTCCGCGTCCGCGCTGAGCCTGCCATCAAGAGCATGGGCACCGAATGCGCCGAACGCGACGGCGAGGAAACCGGTGACGGTTGCGGCAATGAGGCGGGCGTTCATGACGTGTCTCCCAACGGCGCGAATGAGGTGAATCCCCCAGCAAGTTCGAAGCCATCGGAAACGATGGCGCACGGACACTTGCGCACAAAACCGAGCAAGTTCGAAGCCATCGGAAACGATGGCGCTCAGGCACTTGCTCAGAAAAGAACACCCATAATCAACGGGCTGAGCTGAAACGACGGACGTGAGCGTCAGGGTCTGCGCAGCGGCCTCAAAGATCAAGGTTTATGCGGCTCCTGAAATGGTGCAGATGGCGCAAATGAAGACCGGAGCACGTCAGGGGGATGCGGTGCAGAAGCGCAGGATCAGGCCATCCCTTGCCTGGCAGGGGACGATGTTTGCCGCAGCGGGGCATACGCTGAACGGCATCAACCTGCCGTATTTCCCGCTCTGGCTGGAAGAGGCGCGGGGATTTTCCGGTGAGGAGATCGGCTTCCTTCTGGCGGCAGGAACGCTGATGCGGGTGGTTGCCGGGCCGGTCTCCGGTGCGGTGGCGGAGATTTTCGGGCTGCGGCGAACGCTGCTGGCGGCATCCGTGGTGATGCTGGGCGGTTATGCGGCGCTATTTCCCTCCGCAGCGCTGGCCCCGATCGCGGCGTTCTCGCTTCTCGTCTATGCGGCGTGGGGAGCGATCAGCCCGCTTTCCGAAGCGCTCCTGATGGCCGTGACCGACGACAGCGGAACCGGTCAGCGACGGCTTTCCTACGGCGTGGCGCGGGGGATCGGATCGGCCGGCTTCATCGCGGCCAACCTGCTTGGCGGGGTGCTGATCCGCGAGCACGGATCGCAGGCGGCCATTTATGCGCTGATCGGTGCCTGCCTCGCGATGGTGGTGTTCGCGCTGATGCTGGAGCGGGCAGACAGTGCGCCATTGCGGTCAAAGGGCGGCGGGCTGGTGCTCGGCGCGCTTGGACAGGGGATCGGCCTGTTCCGTCGTCCGCGCCTGCTGATCCTGACGATTGCCGGGGCGCTCGTTCAGGCCAGCCATGCGCATTACTACAGTTTCGGCTCGATCATCTGGCGCGGGCAGGGCGTTGGCGGTGATGTGATCGGCCTTTTGTGGTCGATTGGGGTGGTTGCGGAAATCCTGCTGCTGGCATTTGCGGTGCGATTGTTCCGGGGCTGGCGACCGGAAGCGCTGATGCTGATGGGGGCGGGCGGGGCGATGCTGCGGTGGAGCGTGCTGGGCTTCGCGCCGGATCTTGGCGTTGCTTTCCCGGTGCAGACCCTGCACGCGCTGACCTTTGCGGCCACGCATCTCGGCACGCTGATGGCTTTGCGCGAGGAGGTGACGAAGGAAAAGCTGCCAGTGGTGGTGTCGATCAACTCCGCGCTGGCTTTCGGGCCGGCGCTTGCGGGGGCGGCGTTGCTAAGCGGCTATCTGTTTGATCGGTATGAGGCGCTTGGCTCGGTCGGTGAGGCGCGGGGATATTGGGCGATGACAGTGCTGGCAGCGGCGGGCGGCGCGTTGTGCGTGTGGTCCTGGCGGCGCGGGCGGGCCATTCATGCGGGTGCGGCATAGGATTGTTGCGCGCCCGGCGGCTGGCGGACGGACCCCAGCGACATGAGGTTCTACCCGAAGGCGGGGCTGGTCCCGCGTCACGGGAAGGAAGAGATCATGTCACGTTTCAGCGGAAAGAGCGTTCTTGTCACGGGCGGCACGTCGGGCATCGGCCTTGCGACGGTCGAGCGGCTGTTGTCGGAAGGCGCGCGGGTGGCGGTCACGGGCAGCAATGCCGACCGCGTGCGCAGCGTGGTCAATGCGCATGCCGGCGTGATCGGAATTGTCGCCGACAACGCCGTCGCCGGATCTGAAAACACGATTGCGCTGGGCGTGAGGACGGCGTTCGAGACATTGGACGCTGTCTTCCTCAACGCTGGTTTCGGGCGTTTTTCGCCGGTGAGCGGGGCGGAAGCTGACGAGTTCGACGAACACTTTGCCGTCAATGTGCGTGCGCCGCTCCTGCAGGTTCGGGCGCTGTCGCCGCTCCTGAAGGATAAGGCGAGCATCGTCATCAACACGTCTGTCGTGCAGCAAATGGGCATGGCCGGGGGCGCAATATACAGCGCGAGCAAGGGCGCTCTGCGGCCGATGGTGCGGGTGATGGCAAAGGAAATGGCCGGGCGCGGCATCCGGGTGAACGCGGTCAGCCCCGGCCCGATCGGCACCGATTTCTTCAACCGCACAGGCATGTCGCAGGCCGAGATTGACGGCTTTAGCTCGGCCATCCTGTCGCAGGTGCCGCTCGGCCGTTTCGGCGAGGCGCGCGAGGTGGCGGCGGTGGCAGCCTTCCTGCTGTCGGATGATGCAAGCTTTGTGACCGGCTCGGAATACGTCGTCGACGGCGGCATGAGCGAAGTCTGAGCGCAGAACTCTCTCCCCCCGTCAGCCCCACAATTGCGGGGTTGGCGGGTGGATGAGGCCGTTTTCGAAGCGCAGGCCGTGGTCGATGTCGGCGCTGAGCCAGAGCGGCCCGTCAAGGTCGGCGGCGTCGGCGAGGCTGGCCAGAAGCTGCGCAGGCGCCATGGAGAGCGATGAGGCGACCATGCAGCCGATCATGACGTAAAGCCCGATCTGCCTTGCGGTGCGGACAAGTTCGATGGCGGCGGTGAGCCCGCCCGCCTTGTCGAGCTTGACGTTGATCGCGTCATATCCGTGGGCGATCCGCTCGATGTCGCGCAGCGTGTGTACGCTTTCGTCGGCGCAAATGGCGACCGGGGAGGCGCGGCGTCGCAAGGGGGCATCCCGGCCGACGGGGAAGGGCTGCTCGATGAGGACGACGCCGAGGCCGACGGCGGCGGCGACGATCCTGTCGAAGTCGGCTTCGGCGATGCCTTCGTTTCCATCGAGGATCAGCCGGGCGTCCGGGCGGGCCGCATGGACGGCCCGGACGCGGTCAAGGTCTTCAGGTCCGCCCAGCTTGAGCTTGAGGAGGGATGAAGTTGCGGCGCGGGCGGCGG
>JBGSUF010000039.1:0-2413 GCA_041736285.1 Hyphomonadaceae bacterium
GCCTGCATCGTCGGGCGCGTGCGCGGCAAGTGCATCGAGCGCCTCGCGCGCCCTGTCGGCCGGCACGCGATCGAGAATGCCGGCAAGCTGGGTGCTGCGGTCCGGTCTGGTGGCTCCCGCCTTCAGTCTCTCCCCGATTTCCGCCTCGATGAGCGCGAGCGCATCCCTGTGCACAGGGCTGGTCCGCACCATCCGCAGGATCGTGTCGACCGCCCGAGCGCGCGAAAGCGCCCCGAGAAACTGCGCGCTCGTGCGGGTGTCGAGGCGCACGGCCACGAGCGCGAGTATCTGCGCCGGCTCATTTTCCAGAAGTCCTGCGAGTTGTCCCCCCGTCATCGCCGAGAGCCTGTCCCACAGCGACCCCGACCCCATCCGGGCCGCGCCGGGAGCCGACTGACGACGCACTTCGCCGACGAAGGCAGACACGAGCGCCGTATCGGCATGGTGGGCCTCGGCCGGCAGGCGGGCCATCATCTCACCGAGCTGGCGGGTTTCATCTGCATCGAGCTGTTGCCAGATCTGTGCGGCCTGCGGCCCGAGCGCATGCAGCAGCCGCGCCGCCTGCTCCAGTCCGCCCTCCCGCCTGATCGCCAGCATCGCCATCAGCTCTGCCCGCCCTGCCGCATCCAGCGACGCAGAACTGCAACCGCCGCATCTGTCTCGATGTCTCCCGGATCGACACTGACAGCAACATCGCCCGCGCGCGCGCTGCTATGGGGAGAAGAAAGGTCTGCAGAGCGGCCGACATCCCGTGCCTGCGACGCCGGCGTCCGAGCCGCCGGGCCCGCACGCATCATAAGCGCTGACAGAAGGAGGAGCGTGATCAGCCCGGACACACCCGGCGCGGCCCAGGCCAGCCCTGCCGCGCCCTGCCCCCGCACAAACGCTACCCGCTCGACCTGCAAGACATCGCGCGCGGCGTCAAAGCCAATCCCGAGGGAGAGGATGCGTTCGGCCTGCGCCAGATCCAGCGCTGCTTCACCCGCGTCATGGACCACCAGCACGCTGATCACACCGTCAACCTCACGCCGGGCAGCGACTTTCATCGCTCCGGCCGCCGACAACGGACCGAGCAAAGTCGCGGCGTCGCGTGAGAGCGGGGTTTCGACGCTGGATGCCATCGCCGCCGGATCGCTCTGCCTGCCCGCACCGTCCCGCGCCTCAAGCGCCAGCCAGCCGGTCAGCCCGAAGGATACAGCGCACGCCAGTGCGACCAGACCGCGAGTTGCGGGCGGTTGTGCTGGCGCATTCTGTGTGCCGTCCGGCATGCCTGGCTCCGTTGCGAGGGGCCCGGTCACCCCGGTAAGGGCGCCCGATTCGCATCAAGGCTTAGCGCGCACAGCGTAAATGCCGCTTTAACCCGGAGCGCCGGATACGGAGGTTTCTGATCGCAATGCCAGAGACTTTGCCGTTAGTTGACCCTGCGATAGGCGCGCACGCGGGTCGCACGCAGTCCCTTTGTGCCGTGGTGACGGTAGAGGCGTTGCCAGCCGGAGAATTCTTCTTCCGACAAAGCGTAACGCTTCAGTGCATCTTCCTTCGACAACAAGCCGCCCGTGACCGCAGCGACCACTTCGGCCTTGCGACGGGTGACCCACCGCTTGATCGAGGGCGGGGGGAGATCGTCAATCGTCAGTGGCTGGCCGTTCGGGCCGGGCACGGCGATCGTGTGAGCTTTCTGCTCTGCCATAGTCTTGCACCTTCTGCTTCACCAACAGTTCTTGTTGTTGACGGTGCGACACTAGCCGACGAGTTCTAAAATAGGGCCTCATCGCGACAGGAAGGTTTTCGACAAAATTGCGTTAGACATCAGCGCGCCCGGTAAACTGCGCTTCATGAAGGCGTGCCGGGTTGGGACAGGCCTGCACAGGCGTGCCGCGCCAGGCGCCAAGTCACCCTTCTCCTGCCTCCCGAAACCGATCGCAAATCAGCGCAATCGCTGCATTTCCCACAGGTCCGGCCCGTAAAGCGTTACCGGTTCTTTGCGTGTTGTTAACGAAGACAACGCTACAAATCATGGCAATCTGACCGAAACGCGCCAAACGGCCGGTCCACACTTTCACTCAACGGGAGTCCCATGACCCAGCGTTCCAAGGACGAAGCATCTGCCCTTCGGACCGGGTTGGTCCACACCGGTGTGAGCCTTCTGGCCTTCTCCGCTCTCACCGGCGCCGGTGTCGGCGCGCTCGTGATCGCAGGCGACGGAGGCGACGCCGGCCCGCGTGTTCAGGTCGCCCTGTTCGAGGATGCGCGCCCGGAGGGCGATCTGCCCCTGAAGAGCCGCTTTGCCGAACGCGAAAGCGAAGTCCGCATCCTCTCTGTCACGCCCGCGCCGCGTCTCCTGCCGCCTTTGGGTGAGGCGGGACAAGACGGCGCCGTCGGAGCGCCCGGCCGTTCTGCGCTGCCGGATGGC
>JBGSUF010000344.1:0-14469 GCA_041736285.1 Hyphomonadaceae bacterium
CGGCCGAACGCCTCGGCGACGTGGTCGCCGCCTATGCCCGCGCCCGCGCCGTGGATTTCCCCGAGACCCCGCGCGACCGCACGCCGGTGAGCCCGGCGGATTTCTCATGATCGTTCTGGACACCAATGTGATTTCCGAGCCGATGCGGGCTGCACCGGACCCCGCTGTCATCGCCTGGCTGAACGGGCAGGTCGAGGCCGCCTTGTTCACCACGAGCATCAACGTGATGGAGCTGCGCTTCGGTGTCGAGCGCCTGCCCGAAGGGCGGCGCAAGGCTGATTTGTGGGACGTGCTGGATTTCACCCTGTCGCGCCTGGTCGGCCCGCGCATACTCGCCTTTGACGCAGCTGCCGCCGCCATGGCTGCACGTATCGTGGCCGAGGCGGAGGCGTCCGGCGCGCCCATCGGTCAGGCTGACGCCCAGATCGCCGCCCTCGCCGCCACGCACGGCTTTATCGTTGCCACGCGCGATGTCACGCCCTTTCAAAAGGCGGGGCTCGCCGTCATCAACCCATGGGCGCAGGCGTGACCACCACGTCCATGGTTTCCAAGGTCTGGAGCTTCTGGACAATCCTCAAAGATGAAACGTGGACTATGGCGACCATCTCGAACAGCCGACCGATCGCACCCCCGCATTGCCGAATATGGAGCGGGCCAGAGATTCGTGGGCCTCAGGAGCGGAAATTGTGTAACAATTCGAACGGCAAATGCGTAACAATCTCCGCTCCAAGTTTGTTCAAGTCTCGGAAATCATTGATTTCATTATGGAATTTCACGCGCATCGCCCGCTCCAGGAAAACTCAAAACAGACAACACGGTTCAGGTTCTTCTGGGGCGCCGCCTTTGAGCCGAATGGCCTTGGGGGCGGCTTTGGATTCGTGGCGGCGGTGGGTTGGTGTCCGCAAGCCTGACCCGCTGTCCGATACCAAGGTGCCCAAGGGCGCAAAGGCGGACATTACAAAACGCCGAAACACGGCTGACGGCTGACGGCTTGCAGCGGTGAAGACGGGCTCATGCCGCACGGTCAATGACGCCTTGGCGTCCCGCGCCGCTGTCATTGATCGGCGGCAAGCCAATGAGTCCTGCGCCGAGGTCCATTGCGACGTTGGCGGAAATGCGAGGCTAACCTGCGTCAGTCGGGAGATGCCTTGCCTGCGTTAGGCTGAAAGGCTCGCTGGCGATTTGGGCCGGCGAGACCCGCCCCTACAGGCACGCCGGACGCAGGGATCGCAATGGCGGGCGATCCCCAATGCCCGGTGCCGCGTTCCAGAGAAAGCCAAACCCATGTCGCTCTCACTCCACAAATCCCTCCCCGTCGCGGCCCTCCTTTTCGCCAGCCTGGCGACAGGCTGCACGACCTATGGTGCCTCGCCCGCGAGCCAGCAAAGTCTCGACGCCGATAGCCGACAAGCCCTTGCCGATCTGACCCGGGATAACGAGGCTGCCAACGCCATTTCCCAACAGGCCCGCTCCGTTCTCATATTCCCCAACATCGTGAAAGCCGGTCTCGGGGTTGGCGGCGCGTATGGCGAAGGCGAGTTGCGGCGCGGCAATGTCGTGCTCGGTCGATACCGCTCGACCACCGCGTCATGGGGACTGCAGGCCGGTGCCCAGTCCTATGGCTATGCGGTCTACCTGATGACCTCGGACGCCGAAGACCAGCTCAAAAGCTCAGACGGATGGGAGATCGGCGTCGGCCCGACGGTCGTTGTCGTCGATGCCGGTGTCGCTCGAAACCTCTCGACAACCACGTTGCCCGACGACGCCTATGCCTTCATCTTCGATCAGCAGGGCCTGATGGCTGGCGTCAGCATTGAGGGCACGAAGATCTCCAAGATGAAATAGGCCTCAAGGGGCTGCATGCCCCTTGCATGGATCGGCGGCGTGATGCAATCGCCGCCGGTCAGCCTTGCCGATGAGCGTCGGCGATCAGCGCCGCGGGTGAGCGCCAATGTCGCGAACCGCATTGTAACCGGATGGATGATCAGGATGATGAGCCACAAGGAACGCCACCTCGTCTCCAGGATCGGCTGGATGCGCGCGTCCATACTGGGCGCCAATGACGGTATCATTTCGACGTCCAGCCTGATTGTCGGTGTCGCGTCTGCGGGCGCGGCCCAGAGCGAAATTGTTGTTGCGGGGGTCGCGGCTCTGGTGGCTGGCGCGATGTCGATGGCCGCTGGCGAATACGTCTCCGTCAAATCCCAGTCGGACGCCGAGCAAGCCGACGTCGCGCGCGAAACCGCCGAGCTTGAAACAGATCCGGCAACGGAGCTGCAGGAACTGGCGGACATCTATGTCGCGCGCGGGCTCGATCAGGATCTGGCGCGACAAGTGGCGGTCCAGCTGACTGCCAAAGATGCGCTGTCAGCTCATGCGCGAGATGAACTCGGCCTGTCGGACACGACGCGCGCGCGTCCGGTGCAGGCGGCCCTGGCCTCGGCCGCGATGTTTTCTCTTGGCGCTTGCCTGCCGATGCTGGTCGTTCTTGTTGCGCCGAGCTCGACACTGGTTGCAGCGGTCACTGTCTCCACGCTGGGGTTTCTCGCCGCTCTTGGCGCGGTCGGCGCGCGGGTTGGCGGCGCCAGAGCGCTCAGACCTGTCATTCGGGTGGTGTTTTGGGGCACGGTGGCGCTTGGCGTCACCGCAGGCGTGGGGGCGCTCTTCGGGACGATCGTGTAAGGGCGCTGATCGGGCCCCCATCACTCCATGCGTTCAAGCTCAATCCAGACTTCGTTGCGCCGCATGAACCAGACAGTCCACGGCGGATCATACCGCGCGAGCGATGGCGGCGCGACGGCTCGAAGCTCGTGCCGCGCCATGAAAGACTCCAGATCGGCCGTTCGGCGAGCCGCTTCAGCGGGCCGCGCCAAGCCCGAAAAGCGCACCACCGCGTAGCGGCGCGCGGGAATCGTCACCAGGCGCACCTGCGGGTCGTTTGGCGTCGGCAACGTCTCCAGATCATATGAGGCGGGCATGATGAACCGGACGATCCAGGCGTCATCACTGCCGGACTGAATGACCGGCGATGTCATGGCTATGGTCTCGCCGCGCGCGCGTTCCTGCACCACGGGCGCTGTCATCGCGACGCTTTCCTTGGCCGTATTGCCTCCAAAGATATACCCGGCGAGCAGACGAAATCCGGCGCTGGAAGCTTCGTCCCGGGCGCCGCCGACGCTGACCTCCGCGGCAATCAGCGAGGGGTAGTCACGCACCTCAAACGCGCCTTCCGCCAGCACGATGGTAAACTCGGGTTCTTCGATCGCCATGGCCGTTCCTCCAGCAAGTCCCAGGGCGCACAGCGCAGACACCATCAGAGTCCTGATGACCCAACTAAACCTTGAAAGCGCGCTCATCATCATACCCTTCAGATTTTCATCCGCCGCTGCCTGTGGAACGGCCGTAAACGAGCCGCACTGACCCCTTGCGATGACCGACATTTCATCGGTCGGCACAATCACGGTATCAGCCTCGGCGACCTTCATGCTGATACGCGTTAGCGACATCGTATTCGCAGCCGGGTCAAGCGCTGCGATCTCGCACGCTGCGCGGTCACAAAAAAGCTCCGGCGCATCTCAGGCCTTCAAGCCCTGCCATAACGTGGCTGATGCCCGACACGCCGGGACGTCCCGATAGCCCGCAAAGCAGATGCGCAGGCTCGGCGGAGGGCATGCGCCCAAGACGGACCTTGTGCCGGGCGGCGCAGGAAGGCGCGCTGGAAGGCGTGCTGATTCAAGGGTGGTCGGCGACGGATGATCCGGGTTGGCGAGGCAGGCCAGGCGCGATTTCGGGTCGCCAGATTGCGGCGCTCTACGTCCGGCGGACCGAATTGCCGCCTGAAATGATTTTCCGGATGAGCAAGGCCACAGCTTTGTGCGCATCCATTTCGACTTTGGTGCCAATGGCGTTTTCATGGGTCTCGGCCGCATCTTTCAGTACGCCGACAATATCGCTCTCGGGGAGCACGTTCCGGTCATTCAGCGCGAGCATGAGCGACTCGCAAATCGTAAGTGCTGCCATGCCTGAATAGTCTGTTGCTTCTGTCATTGCGCAAGAACTCCTGAGACGCATGAGGACCAACCTGCATGCGAATTCACGCCAGCGTTTCAGAAACTGTGCTAGTTTGGGCTGATACAAAGCAGTTCCTGTCCCAACTTCTTCAAGGGTGTGGGCGGCCAAAACAGGAGTGTGCCTTGCAAACGATCCGGAATTCGCCCTTCGCCCTGAAACTGGGGGCTTTTGTCGCCCTGTCCGAAGTTGAGCTTTCGGTGCTGGAGCGCCTCCACCAGCGTCGGCGCACCTTCCGCGTTGGCCATGACATCGTGCATCAGGGGCAGGGCGGCAGCGCGGTCTATATCCTCGCCTCGGGCTGGGTGTGTTCCTACAAGATCCTGCCCAACGGCTTGCGCCAGATCGTTGATTTCCAGATCCCCGGGGACTTTCTTGGGCTGCGCAGCGTGTTGCTGCGAACGTCAGACCATTGCATCGAACCGGTGACCACGGTCGAAGTGTCTGAAGTGCCCGCGTCCGAGCTGCTGGAGGCCTTCGCACAGACCCCGCGGCTCGCTGCAGCTGTCCTCTGGGCCGCGTCGCGCGATGAAGCGATGGTTGTGGAACACCTGATCGACATTGGCCGACGCGGGGCGATGGAGCGGGTCGGCCACTTCCTGCTCGAACTTGGCGCGCGGCTGACCCTTGTCGCGCTGGGCAATGCGGGCGGCTATGCCTGCCCGCTCACCCAGTATCACCTGGCCGACGCACTTGGCCTCAGCGCCGTGCACGTCAATCGCGTCCTGCGTGAATTGCGGGAGCAAGGGTATATCACGTTCCGCGATGGGCAGGTCAGCTTTGACGACCGCGACCGCCTCATTGACCTCGTCGAATTCGACCCTGACTATCTCGATCAGGACCGGCCCTTGCTGGTCTAGAGGCGCAGCCTCTTCTTTACTGAAACGCCTTGATGACCGCATCGAATTTCACCTTGATCGATTTGTCGTGGTGCAGGATCGGCGGCAACGTCCGGTCAATGCCCAGCAATTGGTACACGGCGGTTTGGGCCGCCCTTATCGAGTATTCGACGGTGAAAACGACGTCTTCGGGGATTTCGACGAATTGACTGACCAACGCGAGATTCGTCGCATTCGGCGGCACGGGCAACGGCCTGTCGCCGGGCGCTCTCGGCATGAACATGCTGGTGATGTAGGGCATCCGGCAGGGGATGCAGTTGGCGTGCGAAAACACTTCGTTGAAATCGAAATTGAGATGTCCGGCGAGTTCGCGAAGAATCTCTTCGCCGCTACATTCGGCCATAGGCTTTGAAACGAAGTCGCCGACCCGGTCAGGATGCAAGGCGTATCCCCACAGAACCTGAACGTCTGCGGGTTGGCCAATGAAATGGGGCTGGTGGTAGAGGACAATCGACATCAGCCAATTGGAGTCCTTGAACGTCACCAGTCCTCCCGTGCCTGCGGCGTTCCCGCTCAACGCCTCCATCTGGTCGAAGAACGCCGTGTCTTTCAGCGTTGCCGTGAATGAATGCCAGTAGCTTTCGGGAATACTCGAATTGAACACTGCCGGATTGCCGAACTCCGGGCTTCTTTCGGCCAGAGCCTCCCAAAGCGTCCAGCCGCCGCTATCTGCCTTGGTCAGGTGCTCAGGTGGGCGCGTCATGGAACCAAGGCTCGTGGCGTCGGTCATCGAACCATTCTGGAAGAACACAAGATCGGTTTTGGCCACCCGAACGGTCTTGGTCACTCCAGATTCATGCAGCGTCAGGCCGGTGACAGTGTGTTTTGCGGTATCGGCTTCAAAATCAAAGGCTGTCACAGTGCAGCTCTTGCGAAAGTTCACGCTGTGCTCTTCAAGCCAGCGCACAAGAGGCAGAACGAGGGAATCGTATTGATTGTAGATTGTGCGTTTTACACCGGCGAGGGTCTCGATCCGTGAGAACTCCTTCATGAACCGGTGCAGGTAGCGTTTGAATTCCACGGCGCTGTGCCAGGGCTGGAACGCGAATGTCGTTTGCCACATGAACCAGAAATTCGTCGTGAAGAACTCAGGCGACAGCCAGTCTGTAATCACGCTGGTGCCAAGCTTGTCTTCGCTGGCTTCCGTCAGTGTGAGCAGTTCCATACGATCGTGCATCGAAAAACCCATCTTCGAGACATCGACGATTGCCCGGTTGCGATCCACAAGACGTGCCAGCGAATGCGATTTCATCACCTTGTTGAACGCGATGGTTTCATCGAACACCGATTGTGCGGGATCGGTGAGCGACGGGATCGTCTTGAACAGATCCCACGTGCATTCATAATTGTCCGTGGTGAGCATCCGGCCGCCGCGCATGGTGTAGCCTTGGTCTGCGTTTCCGGCGCCATCCATGCTCCCGCCCAGTCGCGGCAGTGCTTCGAAGATGGTGATGTTCTCACCGGACATGCCGCCATCGCGGATCATGAACGCCGCGGCCGCAAGCGACCCGATGCCGCCACCAACGAGATAGGCCTTCTTCGAATTCGACATCGTGATCTCCCGGTACAAGCCTCGGTCGGTGAGGGATGGTGATCCCTGACACCCCCGCCATCGGCTGAGGCTGATCGAGGTTTGGATGACCTCAACTTTCTCCCGGCGCAGGCCCGCGTCTGCGAGGATACCTCAGAGCCTGACGCGACGCAGGCGCAGCGCGTTTGTAATGACGGAGACCGATGACAGGCTCATGGCCGCTGCCGCGATCATCGGGCTGAGCAAGACGCCGAAGATGGGAAAGAGCACGCCCGCAGCGACCGGAATACCGAGCGCATTATAGACGAAGGCGAAGAACAGGTTCTGGCGGATATTGCCCATTGTTGCGCGGCTGAGATGGCGCGCCCTGGCAATGCCCATAATGTCGCCCTGAACCAGCGTAATGCCTGCGCTTTCCATGGCCACATCGGTGCCGGTGCCCATGGCGATGCCCACATTGGCCTGCGCGAGGGCCGGAGCGTCATTGATCCCGTCGCCTGCCATGGCGACGATTGCGCCCGCAGCCTGTAACTCGCGGATGATCCGGCTCTTGTCTTCCGGGGAAACATCGGCATGGACTTCATCGATGCCGGTCTGGCGCGCCACAGCTTGTGCAGTGCCCTCGCTGTCGCCGGTGAGCATAATGACCTTCAGCCCTTCGGCGTGAAGCCGTTCAATCGCGGATTTCGATGTGGCCTTGACCGGGTCGGCAACACCAATCAATCCGGCGGACTGGCCATCAATGGCGACAAACATCACCGTCTGGCCCTCCCGCTGGAGATCGGTCGCTGCGGCCTCAAGGGCCGGATCGTGCGCGCCGACACGCCGCATCATCTTAGCGTTGCCGATCGCCACACGCCTGGCACCGACGCGGCCTTGCGCGCCTTCGCCTGTCACGGACTCAAAGTCGTCTGCATTCTCGAAAGCAATGCCACGGTCGTTGGCGCCATTGACGATAGCCTCGGCCAGCGGGTGTTCGGAGGCGGTTTCAACGGCTGCAACATGGGCCAGCAGGACGGTCTCATCAAACCCGTCTGCGGTTTGGACCGTGACGAGCTTCGGCTTGCCTTCTGTCAGGGTTCCGGTCTTGTCGACGACCAGGGTGGTGACCTTTTCAAAGGTCTCCAGCGCTTCGGCGTTCCGGATGAGAATACCGTTCTGCGCCCCCTTGCCCGTGCCCACCATGATCGACATGGGCGTCGCCAGTCCAAGCGCGCACGGACAGGCAATGATCAGCACGGCAACCGCATTGACGATGGCAAATGCCATGGCCGGCCGGGGTCCGAACACGGCCCAGACGACAAAGGTGACAATGGCGATCGCGATCACCGCCGGCACGAAATAGCCGGCCACCGTATCCACGAGTTTCTGGATTGGTGCGCGTGAACGCTGGGCGTCTGCGACCATTCGGACAATCTGGGCCAGCATCGTGTCATCACCGACGCGGGTCGCTGTCATGATCAGGGAACCGGTGCCGTTGACGGTGCCGCCTGTCAGCAGACTGCCCTGACGTTTTTCAACCGGGATGGCTTCGCCGGACACCATGGATTCGTCGACGCTGCTATGCCCCTCCAGCACTTCGCCATCGACGGGCACTTTTTCTCCCGGCTTCACGCGCAACCGGTCTCCGGTTTTCACATGTTCAAGATCAATGTCTTCCTCGGTTCCGTCTTCACGGACAAGGCGCGCGGTCGGCGGGGCGAGTTCCAATAGGGCGCGAATGGCGCCGGATGTGGCGCTGCGCGCGCGCAATTCCAGCACCTGGCCCAAGAGGACAAGGCTGACAATGACCGCCGCCGCTTCAAAATAGATGGCGACCCGGCCGTCCGCATTCCGGAAAGCATCGGGGAAAATGCCGGGCGCGAATGTGGCGACGAGCGAATAGGCGAAAGCCACACCAACGCCGAGCGCAATCAGCGTGAACATGTTCAGATTGCCGCTCTTGAGCGATTGCACGCCGCGCGCAAAGAATGGCCAGCCGCCCCAGAGCACGACAGGCGCTGCAAGCAAAAGCTGCAGGCCCTGCGCCCAACCCGCGGGGACAAGATCCGACAGGGGCCGTCCGGGAATGAGGTCGCCCATCGCATAGATGAACAGCGGCAGGGTGAACGCCGCCGACACCCACAAGCGGCGCGTCATGTCGTCCAGTTCTGATGTGTCTTCGGCTTTGCCGGCTTTGAAGGTCTCCGGTTCAAGCGCCATGCCGCAGATCGGGCAGCCTGCATTGTTGGTGTTACGCACCTCGGCATGCATGGGGCATGTGTAGACCACGCCCTCATATCCGGCGGGAACCACGTCATATTTCGCGGTCTTCCGGGAAGGGCTGTGGTGACTGGCTGAAGGCGCCTTATCGGTCATGATGGGTGTGTTCGCTTGTGTTCTTGGCGGTTGGTCGCTTTATGTCACGCGCGAAAAGGGTCGCCGGTTCCGGGGCTGGTCGCCACACGCCGGATGCGGAGTTGGCCTGTCTGGCTAAGGAACTTGCGCCCGACAGAGCCGGCCACGCTGCCGCGCACGCGGGATGGCCTCGCTGCCCGCCTCCGTTTGTTGACGGGTGTCGACGCGTGTCACCGAGCGTCGGCTTAGGTGCTTGGCAAACTGCACGTGCTGATCGGTGTTAGTGCGTGGGGACGGGTGTGCGAAGATTGGTCTGAAAAGACGGTTTCCATGATGGGGCGGGCTGGATGCTCTCCATTTATGTGTGCGGGCCATCGACTTCAGCGGGCCTTCGACTTCAGCAGGTCAGCGCAGAAAGGATTGCATTTTGCCGACCACAATCATTGATCCGCAACCCGACCTTCCCGCGGCCGTGCGCACTCTCGCCCTGCGTCTTGGAGCCGATCCTGCACCCTCGTTCGAAACGGCAAGCTTTCAGCAAACCGGCAGCATGCGGATCAACCTCAAGTCCAGGCTCTGGCTTCCGTTCCGGGCACGCCAGACTGTTTCGGTGACATGCTGCGCGTTTGCCTGGCATGCCCGATTTCAACCCTTTGGCTATCTTGCGGTCACTGACGCTCTGGAAGATGGCGTCGGCCGTCTGGACGTGACGGCGCTCGGCCTGCTTGCTCTGGTGCGCACAACGCCAACGGCGATCCTTACAAAGGGCGAACTGATCCGATACCTGGCCGAACTGCCCTTCGTGCCTGATGCGATCCTCCACAATCACCATCTCCGCTGGCGCGAAATCGACGGCTCGACCCTTGCCGTCTCGGCGGGCCGGGGGGAAACGGCGTGCGAAGTGGTTTTCTCACTTGGCCCGGATCAGGCCATTCTCAGCGCTCTTTCCGCCGACCGGTCGGTGGGCCTCAAACCGCCCTATACGCTGACACCGTGGCGCGGTGTGTTCGCCGACTATCGCGACGTTCGGGGACGATTTATTCCCTCGGCTGCGTCCGTCGCCTGGGAGTTCGCCGACCAGACCCAAGCCTACTGGAAGGGACGCGTTCACGATTGGGAAATTCACTAAGGGCGCACGGATTTCGCAGGGCGCGACCGTCACGCTGGCGCTTGTAAAAATCCACACTTCTTAACCTGCATCAGCGTCGCCCGGGGCGCTGCCGGCCTATCGTGAAGCTGAGGCAGCACAGAGGGGAGGCTCTTATGAAGGGCTATATCGCAGACATCGAAGCACTGACGAACGGAAACGCCAGTTTCCGGCTTGTGCTCTATTCGGGTGCGCACATGCAGCTGGTCCTGATGTCCCTGCAGCCGGGAGAAGAGGTCGGCGGCGAAATCAATTCCGATACGGATCAGTTTTTCCGCATCGAGCAGGGCAAGGGCCGTCTCGTGATGGGCGGCGCGGCGCACAAGCTCAAATCAGGCGACGTGGCGATTGACCCGGCCGGGGAGCATCACAATCTGATCTGCTGCGGCGACAAGCCACTGAGGTTCTACACCATCTACGGCCCGCCCCATCACATGGACAAGCTGGAGCAGACAACGAAGGCTGAAGCCGATCGGTCGCACGAGACATTCGACGGCGTATCCACTGAGCGTCGATCGCCCGCATTGTTGCTCTAAGGCTACCAAAACGCCGCAGACCGACCGACCGACAGTAAAGCGCTATGAGCGGCGCAGTTGCCCGCTTTGCCGCCCGTCCCGGCACGTCCATATTGCGACAGCCGAGGACTCGGAGGGCCGCCGCGTTCGGTTCATGCGGCTGTTGACCCAAGGTGCCCGGTCCGGTCAGGACCGGGCCGAGCACCCGCCAGTTCAGCTGACAAGAATGTCGTTCACCACCGCGGTGGTTCCCGGCGCACTCCAGGCCGTCATCGACGCACGGTTGCGATCATACCAGGAGTTGGCCCGTCCGGTCAGGTGGACTTCGCCGCCCTTGGCAGACACCTTGACGTGGTCGTTCGAATACCAGGACCGCTGCATGGCGTGCTGGATATCGTCTTCGATCTTTGAGGTGTCCGGACGCGGTTTGACGAGGATCTGGTTTGCGAGCCCCGTAACCCCAGAGAGCGAGCGAATGGCCCCCGCGATTTCGTCGTGCTGGAAATGCCAGTCGACCGTTCCGGTCAAGGTGACAAACCCGTTCTCAACCTTCACCTTCACGACGTCCTGCGGGATGGACACGTCCCATGCGAGGCGATGGAGGGCGGCTGCGGCAATCTCGTCATCGGTGTGACGGATATGACCGGGAAGGCGCACCTCAATGTCCTCCACGACGGCCCGCACACCCTTGACCCGGCCCACGGCGCGTTCGACGGCTGCCTTCTGCCAGAAGCTGTCGACATGGCCGGAAAGCGTCACCGCGCCTGCATCGACGGTCACGCCGATATGATCGGCAGTAACGCTGGGCTCCCAGGCCAGTTCTGCCGTGACTTCGGTCTTCAAATAATGGTCCTCGTTCATTGTGGTCTCCTACTGGGTCGGCGCTGATTGGATTGGGCGTGATCGCACAGCTTCTGCCGACCTGCCGGCGGCAGGGCGCCTTCGGTCTGCGGGCGCGCGCGAAGAGGCGTCGGCGAAACTGGCTTGGCTTTGAAACGAATGCGCCCGCGTGCACGGCGTGTGCAGGCGGGCGCACTGTCAGAGGTCGCAGTCGATGCTATGCGAGCGCTTTGGTCGCCATGTCGAGTTCGCGGATCGCGACATCGTCATGCTTTTCCTTGTGGGCCTTTTCAGCGGCCTGATAGTGCTTCAGCGCCGAGTCTTTCTTCGCTCCCGACGGGGCCTTGTCCCAGGCGGCTTTCACGGTCTTCATCTTCTCGGCAGCGTTGGTTTGCGGAGTCATGGAATTGTCCTTTCCTGGACGTTCCGAAGCGGTGAAGCCAAGGGTGATCGCGGCCTGTGCGGCCGACGCTTTGCCAATGGTTTTCAAGGTTCCGGTCTCATGCCCGACGGGGGACCGTCAGGACATGGTTAACCTTTACGCTCCTGCAGCCTGCCCGCACTGATCCAGATTATGTCCGTCCAGGATTCTGGGTCCAGGATTTTGGCTCATTGTCACAAGGCTTGCAGGGTCTGAGCCGTCAGGGCGCGGTCACCTCCGGCTTCAACGATGGAGCGAAGACATCAGCGGGCGCGCCAAGCCTCAAGAGATGACGGGGGAAATATCACACATCAAAATCATATTCGCTCTTGAGCTTTTCGCGTGTTTCCGGCGAAGGCTCCTCGCCATAATTGCTGGCGATGACTGTGCCGAATGTTTCCAGATCAATCATTCCGTCCCCCTTCAATCTTTTCAGAAAGACCTCTGTCATTGTCGATGGCACGTAGATGAAATAACAAGCCCAACGCCCGGTGGAATCCTTCGCTTTGACTTTATGGACATTGTTGGCTTCTCGCGCGATCAGTCGGTCCACATGAGTTGTTTTCATCGTAATGGCCTGCTCCTCCGGGGTGATCCGCCAGATTTGTCCGCCCGGCAGTTTCAAGTTCGCAGCGCTCATGCTGCCCGCGGATATTTAAGGCGGCATCAACGCTGCGGGCAAGATGGCCATGGCTGTGCGCGGCCTCACCGATGTTGGCTCACAGAGGCTGGGCCGCCGGCACGATGCAGCTTGCGAGGAAAGCCCGGCGCGACAGGGAAAAAATACGGCCCGGTCCGCGCATCCGGTCGGGGCTGAACGCGGTGCGCCCAACCGTTGCAGCGTCCGCCTGATCCACTCCACGAGGCAGTCCCATCCGCATCAGGCCCCACCGCATCATGCAGGCCGTTCAACCTGTCCCGAGCCTAGTCGCTCTGCGCGGAACTGCCGTTCGGGGCGGACTGAAGCTGTGTGTAATTCTCGATTCCGATGCGTTTGATCAGGTCGAACTGGGTTTCGAGATAGTCCACATGCTCTTCTTCATTGTGGAGAATGCGGTTGAAGATATCCCGCGACCCGTAATCCCTGACGCTTTCGGCATGCTCTATGGCATCCCGCAACAGGGGTATGGCGTCATTTTCCAGCATGAGGTCACATTCGAGGATTTCCATCACGCTCTCGCCAATGCGCAGTTTTCCCAGATCCTGAAGATTGGGCAGGCCGCCAAGAAAGAGTATCCGCTCGATCAGCCAGTCGGCATGGTGCATCTCCTCGATGCTTTCCTTGTACTCATAGGCCGCAAGGATTGAGACGCCCCAGTCCTTGAGCATCCTGGAATGCAGGAAATACTGGTTGATCGCCGTCAGCTCATTGCGGAGTGCGGCGTTGAGAAACTCTATGACCTTGGGATCGCCCTTCATATTTCGTGTCCATGCTGTTGATGGGGGGTATCATGCGCGAAATCTTGCTCGCAGGCCATGCGTTTCAAGAACTTCAGCCCGAAGCCTCTACTCTGCCGCGACCATATCGCCGTGTTCGGGCATGGCGTCCATCTGGTCGGCCACGATCTGACCAATGGCCTCGCGACACTTGCCGCAATTGAAGCAGTGACCATGATGAGCCTGCACGCTCTCAGGATTGCGCGCGCCAGCGCAGACCGCCGCACGGACAGCACTTTCGTTAAGGCGTCTGCAAATGCAAATGATCATGATTCTCAATTCGCCGAATTGAGAATGATTGTCAATAGCTTCCGGGAGCCGGCATGCGCGCGGTCAGTCTTCGTCCAGAAGCCGGTCCATTTCCTCATCCGACCAGCCAAAATGATGGCCAATCTCATGGATCATGACGTGCGCGATCAACTCACGCAGGCCGACATCGCCCCGTTCGGCCCACTCGTCGAGGATCGGCCGGCGATACAGGAAGACCCGGGCCGGTTGCGGTGAGGGATCGCTGATGCTGTCGTGAATGAGGGAAACGCCGTGATAGAGGCCCGTCAGTTCGAACGGATCGTCAATGTCCATCTCGTCGAGCGTCTGCGCATCGGCGAAATCGCTCACATGCACGATCAGCGTGCCGAGCTTTTCCAGAAAGTTCTCCGGCAGGGAGCCGAGCGCCTCAAAGGCCATCGCTTCAAAGTCGGTCAGGGAGGGCGGATAAAGATCAGCGTCATGTTCCATCGGGTCGAAGTGGCCCCGCCGCAAGCCATTCGCAAGGGCGATCAGCGGGGCCCGGCTTGACCTGCGACGGTGACGTGAGTCACAACAGGAACAGGGTGTGAACGGGCTGGCCTGTTGGGAGGGGCGGACATGATGGATTTCGAAACCGGCGCGACCGTCCCGGTCAGCCAGCGCGCAGCCCTGATTGCACGCGGTACGCTGCGCCTGCTGGAGCAGATCGGCTTTCTGGGCATGACAGAAATGCCGCTCGCCAATGGTCGGCGCGCAGACATCGCCGCGATCGGACCGAAAGGCGAATTGTGCATTGTCGAGGTGAAATCCTGCCTGACGGACTTCACCAGTGACGGAAAATGGCCGGACTACGGGCCGTTCTGCGACCGGTTCTACTTTGCCGTGGACGGATCATTCCCGCGAGACCGTTTGCCGGGCGAGGCCGGGCTGATCGTCGCGGACGCGTTTGGCGGCGCGATCCTGCGCGAATCGGGCCTTGCCGCACTCGCTCCGGCCCGCCGCAAGGCCATGACGCTGCGGTTCGC
>JBGSUF010000357.1:0-3099 GCA_041736285.1 Hyphomonadaceae bacterium
GGGTCCTTCGGCCCTGATCTGGGCGCTGGCGCCGAAGCTGCGCTCAGCTTTTCCCGGCCGTTTGGCGACAGCGGGGCCCGTCTCAGCGCCAGCCTCAGCGTTTCGCGGTTGGAGATTGACCGCGCGCCAGCCTTCCCCGCCGCGCTTTACGCCGACGCCGCCTGGACGTGGGGGCTTGGCACCCGTCTTGAACTGGCGGACTGGACGTTCGGCGCATCGCTCCTGTCGACCGACAACGGCATGGCGCAGGGTGACTATGAGGCCTGGTCTCTCGGGGCCGAGCGACGTTTTGGCGACTGGCGGGTGACGGTCAGTCTTGGCGAGGCGGCGGATGGACGGCTGGATCTGGACGGCGAAAGCTACAGCGTCGGGCTGTCTCGTGACGTCAACGAGTTTCTGAGCTTCGCCGTCGGCTGGCGGCAGGACGATCTCGCTCTTGCAGCCGGGAGCCCGGCAGGGATTGCAGGCTCCGGAGGCCCCGCAGACTCGGGAGGGGTTGTGTTCGAAATCACACTCCGAAGATGAATGTGAAACCTTTCGGCTTGTTAAGCTTTGATTAAGCCCAAAGAATGCTTAGTTGTAAGCCATGAAACAGGTGGCTGGCATAATTCTGATGATGGGCGCGTTGGGCGCACCATCGGCGTTTGCCCAGGAGCAGGCTCTGGCCGGCTTCGAGATGCCGCGCGAAACTTCCGCTGACGCCGGGGGCACGCCCGAATGGTATCGTCAGTTCTCCTTTACGTCTGACGCCGGCACGGAAGTGCTGCTGTCGCCCGGCCCCGCGGAGAATTGGGGCCTGTCGTGGAATCAGGGCGCGCGCTGGTCGATCAACATCGACCGCACCGTCCGTGAGGGATCTGAAGCCCTGCTGCCGTTTTCCCGTGAGGAGCTTTCGGCCGGCGCAATGTTTCGCCTGACCCCGCGCCTCAGCGTTGGCGGCGAACTCAGCGTTGGCGGCGACGCGCTGTCCAGCGAGACGCTTTCGCGCTCCGACGTTGAGGAAGTCGACGCGGGCATTCGCCTCCGGTCAGCCTTCAAGTTCTGATCTGGCGCGCCTCACCGCTTTCCGTAATCCTCTCCGGAATCCTTCCCGAAAGCCTCGATGATGCCAGCGATGGAGGCAATCCCCGCCCATTCGCAGACACGCGCGGCATTTGCCCCGCTCAGCCCGCCGAGTGCGTAAATTGCCAAGCCGTTCTCCCCGGCCAATCCCTTCTCCCGGGCCAATCCCCCCTCCTGTGCAAGTTTTGCGATCCGGCGCAGCTTCAGCGGCCCCATCGCTTCCCCTGCCGAGGGGCTTGCCGATGCAAACACGGTTGAAACCAGCGCCGCTTTGATTGGCATGCGGGCAAGCCGCGCAAGGCCCGCTGTCGAGTGGGCCGCTGCTGTCATCAGGCCGAACCGTCCCTGCCATCGGCGCGAATGTCCCGCGCTTTGCTCGGCCCAGTGAACGCCGTCGGCCCGGCACTGCATCGCCAGTTCCGGATCATTGCCGATCAGCAGCGCCAGCCCCCTTCGCCAACAGATTGCCCGCAACAATCGGGCCTGAGCGACCCGGTCCGGCGCGCCAAAATGGCGGTAAACCACGCCCCATCCGTGCGGCAGCGCAGACGCGATCCCGGCCGCATCCGCCACTCTTGAGGGATCGGTCAGGAACAGTGCCGGCGGAATCGCAGGGCCGAGTCGTCGCCGCGCGTCCCTCGCCGCCGCGATCAGCTTGCGTTGCGCCTGTCTTCGGTCCATCTCAACCGGCATGAACGATACCGCTCTCCCCGCCCTTTCCGACCGCCGCAACGCCATCCTTGCCCGGATGGCCGCCGCCTGTTCTGCCAGCGGCAGACCCCTCGACGCGATCACGCTGACAGCCGTCAGCAAACGACAGCCGGATGATCTTGTCGACGCAGCCCTCGCCACCGGCCAGCGTGTCTTCGGCGAAAACCGTGTGCAGGAAGCCGCCGCCCGCTGGACCCCGGCGCGCCGTGAAATGACGGGCCTTCAGCTTCGCCTGATCGGGCCGCTCCAGTCGAACAAGGCGATGGATGCTGTCGCCCAGTTCGATGTCATCGAGACGCTTGATCGTGAAAAGCTCGCCCGCGCCCTTGCGGATGCCATTCAGGCGCAGGGCCGCGCGCCGGAGCTGCTCGTCCAGATCAACACCGGCGAGGAGGCCCAGAAATCCGGCATCGTGCCCGCGCAGATGCACGCCTTCCTTGCTCGGCTGCACACCGAATACGCCCTGAACCCCACCGGACTGATGTGTATTCCGCCCGTCAACGAACCGGCTGGGCCGCATTTCGCCCTCCTTGCCAGACTGGCCCGTGAGGCCGGGCTGGATGTGCTTTCCATGGGCATGAGCGGCGATTTTGAGACCGCCATCACCTTCGGCGCGACCCATGTGCGCGTCGGTTCGGCCCTGTTTGGCGAACGCGAAGCCTGATTCATGCGCTGGTCCGTGCGCCGTTCTGGTCACTCTCCCTCGGCATAGTCCAGCGGAGGGTGGTCAGGCTTTCCCGGCGCTTTCGTCGTGGCCGTGGGCGTGACCGGAGGTGTGACCGCTGTCCGCCGAACGTCCGGGGCTTCCAGCAACAAAGTGGCGGATCCAGGTTCGAGCTGCCGCGTCCCGGTTTCATGACGCGGATGGATCAGTTTGGCCGCATCGCCGAACTCATAGACCAGCCGCGACCAGTCGCGCGGTTCGTAGTCGAAAGCATTGCCCTGCGCATCGAGGTCGGACCAGTCCAGTTCCCGCGCCGCCGTTCCCGCCAGCCTCTGCCAGCGGTCGGCTTCGGAGCGATCACCAAAGCCGCGCAGCGCCTGCGTCATCAGTTGCGCCAGCCGCGAGGTCGGGCTCTCGTTTTCGAGCACGAGCGCCAGTTGTTTCAGGGCCGACGGCCAGTTGCGCGTCTCGATGGCAAGCTCCGCCGTCAGGATGCGGCTTTCACGGTGGCCGGGATTGACGCGAACGAGCGCCTCTGCCCGTGCCCGGCGGACCTCCGGCGTTTCACTGTCGGAGACTGCCGCACGTGCCAGCCGGGCCAGCGACGGGTGCGGGCGGGCCTTCCACGCCAGTTCGAGGATTTGTTGGGCAGGCTTGACCTT
>JBGSUF010000027.1:0-5198 GCA_041736285.1 Hyphomonadaceae bacterium
CGAACTGGCTGGCGAACTGGCCGGGTCATCCGGCGCAACCAACCAGACCGGCGCACAGATGCGGCCCTTCTGGTTCGCCGGCGAGCACTATTGGGAAGGCAATTCCGACCACATCCAGATCTTCGACCACGACTGGATCGCATAAAGCCCGAAAACCCCGCGCTCAAGCCGCGAGCGATAGCGCAAGGAAAATACGCGGGTGAGAGGCCAAGCCTCGAACCGCACCCGCGCTCAAGCAGCGAGCGCAAAGCTGCGAGCGATAGCGCAAGGAAAAGATGGTGCCGGCTGAGGGACTCGAACCCCCGACCCCCTGATTACAAATCAGGTGCTCTACCAGCTGAGCTAAGCCGGCGCGCATTGTGTTGGCGCGCGAAGACCCGCTTCATATCGCGGCGATTGGCAAAGCGGTAGCCCTTTTTCATGCCTGCTGCGCAATCGCGCCCCTCGCCCGGTTGGCTTTTCCCGGCCGCCTGCGTAAGGAGAGGGCCTGAAGGGGTGCGCCGTGTCGTGGCCTCGCCCCGCAGCCGCCTGCCCCCGAAGAAAGACCGACCCAAATGACGCAACCCCACCCGACGCGCCGCATCCTGATCACTTCGGCCCTGCCCTATATCAACGGAATCAAGCACCTCGGAAATCTCGCCGGGTCGATGCTGCCGGCCGATGTGCACGCGCGGTTTCAGCGCCTCATGGGACATGAAGTGCTCTACATCTGCGCCACCGACGAACACGGCACCCCGGCCGAGCTTGCCGCGCAGGCGGCCGGTGTCAGCGTGCGCGCCTATTGCGACGAGCAGCATGCCATCCAGCGCGCCGCCGGTGAGGGCTTCAACCTGTCGTATGACTGGTTCGGCCGCTCCTCCAGTGCGCAGAACGCAGCCCTGACCCAGCATTTCGCGCATGTGCTGGAGGCCAACGGCCTGATCGAGGAGCGCACCTCCAAACAGGTCTACAGCGTTGATGACGGCCGCTTCCTGCCCGATCGCTATGTCGAGGGCACCTGTCCGCATTGCGCCTTTGAGAAAGCGCGCGGCGACCAGTGCGACAATTGCGGCCGCCTGCTCGATCCGACCGATCTGAAAGAACCGTATTCCTCCGTTTCCGGCAGCCGCAATCTCGAAGTGCGGGACACCCGCCACCTCTTCCTGCTGCAGTCGCAGATGCAGGATGAAATCCGCGCCTGGGTGGAAAGCGCCAGGGACTGGCCGTCGCTCGCCCGCTCGATTGCACTGAAATGGCTGGACGAGGGTCTGCAGGATCGCGCAATCACCCGCGATCTGTCATGGGGCGTGCCCGTCACCAACTCGGACGGCAGCCTTCGGGAAGGCTTTGAAAACAAGGTTTTCTATGTCTGGTTTGATGCGCCGGTGGAATATATCGCAGCCACCGAAGAGTGGGCCGATGCCGGGAATGGTGGCGGCGACTGGCAGCACTGGTGGCGCACCGATGCGGGCGCAGCGCCCGTCGAATACGTTCAGTTCATGGGCAAGGACAATGTCGCCTTTCACACCGTCTCCTTCCCGGTGACGCTGATCGGCTCACGAGAGCCGTGGAAAACGGTCGACCGGCTGAAGGCGTTCAACTGGGTGACGTGGTATGGCGGAAAATTCTCCACCTCCGGTAAACGCGGCGTTTTCATGGATCAGGCGCTGGACATCCTGCCCGCCGATTACTGGCGCTGGTATCTGATCGCCAACGCGCCCGAGGGCTCGGACGCGGCCTTCACCTGGGAGGGCTTCCAAGCGGCGGTGAACTCCGACCTCGCCAACGTGCTCGGCAATTTCGTCAACCGGATCACCCGATACTGCATCTCGAAGTTTGACGGCGTGGTGCCGGATGGCGGCGTGCCCGGCGAGGCCGAGGCGTGGATGGCGGATGAACTGGCCGCCCGGCTGCCGGTGCTGATTGCCCATCACGAGGCGATGGATTTCCGCAAGGCCGCCGCCGAAACCCGCGCGATCTGGGCGGCTGGCAACGAATACCTGACAAAGGCCGAGCCGTGGGTGAAGTTCAAGAACGATGTCGACGCTGCCGCTGTCGGCGTGCGTGCCGGGCTGAGCCTTGCCGCGCTGTTCGGCATCCTGTCGCTGCCGATCATTCCGGCCACGGCGACGCGTATTCTCGATGCGCTCGGTGTGCCGGAGGGCCGCCGCAGCTTCCGTTTTGGCGATGACATGCACGCCCTGTTGGCCGCCCTGCCCGTCGGCCACGCCATCAGCGCGCCGGAACTGTTGTTCGCCAAGATCGAGGACGCGCAGGTCGAGGAATGGACAGATCGGTTTGGCGGCGGCAAGTGAGCCCGACGCATGCCAGACCGCAAGCAAGTTAGCCCGATCGGGCCGCAGCTTGCGCACCCCGCACCGCTCGCGCAGGTCTGAAATCACATGTTGTGATGGGGGCCGTCCCGGTCGGCTGGACGCACACGCCAGACCACGCTGACACCGGCCAACGCATATGCCATCTCACGCTGACACCAGTAGACGAGGCAGTGCAGAGGCCGGACAGGCCCTTTCAGGGCGCAGGCGCAACCGTCTTGATGGCCTGCGGAGAGCGGGCCGTTGCGTCTTCCGCAGAGATCACGGCGCGTTCGGCGCGCACGCCCTCCATCACGCCATCGACGCGAGCAGCCTGACGGTCGCGGACCATCTGCCATTCGGCGCCGCGCGGGAAGCGGTAGAAGATGTGTGTGCCGAACCGCGTCGTCTGGATCAGGCTGGAATTCCACACCGGATCGACATAGTCGGCATGATAATGGGTGGCATTGCCGGTGATCGGATCATTGAAGCCAAGCAGCACGTTCGTTGCGACGATCTGCGACCGGCGCCAGCTTTCGCCGCGCGGCGCGTCATCCATCGAACCGTCGCAGGTGAAGCTGAACTGGCAGCCGGTCGTGCGCTCCGAACCCTGATAGACCACACCGCACACCGTGTCCGGATAGCGGTGATCGGCCACGCGGTTCATCACCACTTCGGCGACCGCGAGCTGGCCCCAGGCGTTTTCGCTGCGGCTCTCGTAATAGACCGCTTCGGAGAGGCATTGCTGCTCGGCCATCATCTGGGCGGCGCCATCAATGTGGCGAATCTCGAAGCTCGCCACGCGGTCGAGCGCTGCCGCATCGCGGTAACGGTCGCCATAGCGCGAGAGGGCGTCATGCGGGTCACGCTCAAGCGCATACTCGACCGACACCATCCAAGGGTGGTCGATCAGCGGGGAAACGGCAATCGGGTCGATCCCGCCGCGAACGGTTTCGGCGTCGGCAAACCGGCGCGCCGAATCCATGCGCTCGGCGGTGTCCCGATGGAAATCATAATTCACTGAAAGGGACGGAAGACCGACGCCAACGACGACGGCGCACGTTGCCACGGCAATTCCGCGCGCGCGAAGTGACTTCTGTTGCTCGTCCGACATGGACATCCACCAGTGCGAAACCTTGCGCCGAAAGCTGCGCAGTTCCGTGAAAACACCAGCAGAGTGTTTCAGATACGTTAACATCACCCGTCTCCTCATGGCGCGGCGGATTGGATCGCTGTCCCGCGCCACTTCGATCAGCCCTCGAACCAATGCAAAAATCGAGCCTTGGTTCCCGGCGTTAACTCTTCATTTACTTGCCAACCGGGGAAATAAGCCCTGCAGCATGCCTCTGGCAAGGTGCCCGCGCCCCAGCCCCGTCGCTTTTGTGACCATGGATCAACTCGGATGAACCACGCCTGAAGGGCGAGTCGCGAAATGCCCACTCGCTCTTCGGCATATGCGCTGTTGAATCTCAACGGATTCCAGCGCCGCTTCCCCGCTCATCCGCGACGGGACCGCGATCCACTCAGGCTACGGACGTGTGGCCCCAATGACACACACCAAACGGAATTTTGCGCCGCAACATTTGAGCAAACGCATACCCCATCAGGCGAGTCCGGCACGCCGCCACTCGCCGGACGGCGCCGGGGCCCTTGTCTCAGTCTGGCTTGCGAAGCGCAGCATGTGCCGCAGCGAGACGCGCAACCGGCACCCGGTAGGGTGAGCAGGACACGTAATCCAGTCCCGTTTCATGGCAGAAATAGATTGAGGCCGGGTCGCCGCCATGCTCGCCGCAAATGCCGAGCTTAATGCCCGGCCGCGTCGCCCGCCCGCGCTCCTTGGCGATTCGGATCAGCTCCCCCACCCCGTCCCGGTCGATCGTCACGAACGGATCCTTCTCGTAGATGCCGCGCTCCTCGTAGGTCTTGAGGAATTTGCCGGCGTCATCTCTGGAGATGCCAAGCGTCGTCTGCGTCAGATCATTGGTCCCGAAGGAGAAAAACTCCCCGACCCGCGCGATGTCACCCGCCCGCAGCGCCGCCCGCGGCAGCTCGATCATCGTGCCGACGAGATAGGCAATCTCCATCCCCGCCGCAGCAAACACGTCACGCGCAGCCTTGTCGACGACCGCTTTCAGGATGGAAAGCTCACGCTCGGTCGCCACCAGCGGTATCATCACCTCCGGCACGGGCGCAGTGCCCGTCTCGCGCGCGATATTCACCGCCGCCTCGAAGATGGCCCGCGCCTGCATCTCGTAGATTTCCGGATAGGAAATGCCGAGCCGGCAGCCGCGATGGCCGAGCATCGGATTGCTCTCATGCAGTTCGCCGACGCGCCGCTTCAGCATGTCCGCGTCCAGCCCGGACGTGCGCGCAACCTCGGCGATATCGGCGTCGTTGTGCGGCAGGAATTCGTGCAGCGGCGGATCGAGCAGGCGGATGGTGCAGGGCCGCTCGCCCATGATCCGGAAAATACCCTCGAAATCGGAGCGTTGCATCGGCAAGAGCCGGTCCAGCGCCTTGCGTCGCCCGGATTCGGTCTCGGCCAGGATCATCGCCCGCACGGCGGAAATGCGTCCCTCCTCGAAGAACATGTGCTCGGTCCGGCACAGGCCGATGCCCTCGGCGCCGAAATCGCTGGCGACCTTGACGTCCATTGGCGTGTCGGCGTTCGCGCGCACCCGCAGCGTGCGGAACGAATCCGCCCAGCCCATGAGCTCGCCGAAATCGCCCGACAGGTCCGGCTTGATCATGTCGACCTCGCCCGCCAGCACTTCGCCGACAGCGCCGTCCACCGTGATGACATCACCCTCGACGAAGCGCCGCCCGGCGACCATGAACCACTTCTCCGCCTCGCGGATGGTCATTTCCCCCGCGCCGCAGACGCAAGGCCGCCCCATGCCGCGCGCC
>JBGSUF010000038.1:0-3796 GCA_041736285.1 Hyphomonadaceae bacterium
ACCGCGCGCGATGGCGCAGCGGGTGTGCCGGTCTATGTCAAGCTGCGCTGAAACGGCAGCGGCGCAGACACAAACCGCAGATGCGGCCGGCAAGCGCGGGCCGCGAGCGCAGCCAGCACGCGCAAACTGCCAATGAAAACACAGGAATGAAAACACAGGCCCGAACAGACGGCGGGGTCCCGCTTGCGCAGGACCCCGCTCTCCCCATTCGCCCCCGTCCGGCCAGTAAAGGCCGCGGACTGGCGCGTGTCCGGGTAACCATCTCTGGATAACCACCCCGCCGCTGATTGTCAAAACGGTTATGGCAGGCAAAGGTCGCGTGGGCTTGCGATTGTGTCTGGCCGGTCACACAATGGCCGCATGTTCCTTGCACGGTCAGATTCTTTGCACGGCCAGAAGTGTGCAATGCGATGGAATTCATTAACTGTTGGCCTGTATCCCGTTAAGGGTCTTTCGTTTGCAGGGTATATCGGGGCAGACCCATGAGTGCTTTCGGCCACGTCTTCATGATCCTTCTCTACGCGCTGGCGGGCGCGGGGACGGCGTATGCGGTGAACGCGCTTATCGCGATGGACTGGACGATCAGCGGGGTGATCGGCGCGGTCACCTTCCTGGCCCTGTCGCAGCTGCATATGGCGCTGTCGCGCTCGGCGCGGGGCCGCGAGACGGACGAGCAGATCAATGATCTGGCGCGCTCGCAGAAGGATGTCGCCGAGCGGGTTGATGTGCTGGATGCGCGCACCAACGCCGTCGAGACGACGGTCAAGCATGAGCTGACGGAACGGCGCGACGCGCTGGTCACCGAGATGAAGCAGCTTGAGGGCTTGATCGAGCGCCTGAGCCGGAACTTCGAATCGCGCCTTGAGCAGACATCGCATCTGAACGGCCGTGTTACGCCGGTCGAGGACCAGATCCTGCGCACGGTTCGTGAAGCGCTGGCCAAGGGGCGGGTTGACCTGCATCTGCAACCTATCGTCAACCTGCCGCAGCGCCGGGTCTGTTTTTATGAAGGTTTCTCGCGGCTTCGTCATGCGGATGGCTCACTCATCCTGCCGGCGGAGTTCATGGATGCGGCCCGCCGGGCCAAGCTTTTGGGCGTGATCGACCACTGGATGCTGTATCGCTCCGTGCAGATCGTGCGGATGCTGGCCGAACGTGACCGCCGCATCGGTGTGTTCTGCAACATCTCCGCCGAGTCGCTTGAGGATGAAGTGTTCCCGGCCTTCCTGCAGTTCATGCGGCAGAACCAGGATCTGTCGGGCGCGCTGATCTTCGAGCTTGAGGCGGACCGGTTCGAAGCGCGCTCCAAGGTGATGCGCGAGAACATGAACCGCCTCAGCGGGCTTGGCTTCCGCTTCTCGATCGACAATGTCGAGACCATGTCGCTCGATCTGCCGCGGCTGCAGGATGCCGGTGTGCGCTTTGTGAAGATGTCCGGCCAGAAGCTCCTGACCGAGCTTGCCAACGGCAAGGCGCAGCCCGTCTCGATGATGAACCGCAAGGTCGTGGCCGACGAGATCAACGCCCTGTTCCAGCGTTACCAGATCGCGCTGATCGCCGAAAAGATGGAGGATGAAGCCAGCGTCGTCGAGATTCTTGAGCACCGCATTCCCTACGGTCAGGGGCATGTGTTCGGCTCGCCGCGGCCGATCAAGTCCTCTCTGATGCAGGAAACCACGCCGCCCGACGGGTTCATTCCGCCGCTGGCCAATGCCAACTGAGGCTGAACCGGCGCATTTTCGCTCGCCTGTGAGCGGGAATTGCGCTTAAACGCGCCCATGAGCACGCCAGAACTGGTTCGCGGCCTTGCCGCCATTTCCGACCAATACGACGCGATTTTGTGCGATGTGTGGGGTGTCCTGCACAACGGACGCCAGCGGTATGAGGGCGCCTGCCGGGCGCTGGAGCAGTTTCGCGCGGGCGGGGGGAAGGTCATTCTCATCACCAATGCGCCGGTGCCGCGCGCCATGGTGGAGCAGTATTTCGCGCCACTCGGCGTCGGGCCGGACACTTATGATTCCATGGTCACATCGGGCGACACCACCCGCGCCTGGCTGGCCAACAACTGCGAAAAGCCCCTGTTTGCCATCGGTTTCGACGAGGGCTGGGAGCGGGACAAGAAACTGTTCGAAGGGCTGGCGATCAATGTGGTCCAGCGCGCCGAGGATGCGCAGCTCCTGCTCGGCATGGGGCTGCGCGACGGCTATAACGACGATCCGGAGGATTATCGCGCTGAACTTGAAGGTTATCGCGCGCTCGGACTGCCGATGGTCGTGCCCAATCCGGACATTCAGGTGCGAATCGGCAATCGGCTGCACTGGTGCGGCGGGGCGCTCGGCCGGATTTACAGCGAGCTTGGCGGCGAGGTGATACTGACCGGCAAGCCGCATGCGCCGATTTATGCGCGGGCGCTGGAGGTGCTGGCGGAGCTTGGCGGGACACAGGATCGCGCGCGCATCCTCGCCATCGGAGACGGCCCGGCGACCGACGTCAGGGGGGCCAACGCGCACGGTTTCGATGCGTTCTATGTCGGCACGGGCCTGCATGTGCATGAAGGCGACGCGTTCGAGGCGCAGACCGAAGCCCTGCTCGACGGGGAAGGCGTGCATGCGCGCTACGCGATGGCGGCGCTGGACTGGTAGGCGTTTTGTGCGCGGGGCGTTGCATGGCCGCGCGATTGCAGTCTAAGAACGGAAGGCTCCGCGCGGCGTCGATACAAGCGCGCCGGACGATGTGCCGGAAAACTTGCCGGGAAACTTGCCCCGGAACATTGAAGGAGCGCGCCGGAATGGCCAGCGAGCAGACCCAGACCTATCAGGGCCGTTTCTACGAGGACCTGGAAATCGGCGATTTCGTCGAAAGTCGCCATGTCATCACCGAAGAGAGCGTGGAACTCTTCGCCAGGGTCTCGGGCGACTACAACCCGCTTCACATGGACGAGAACTATGCCCGTGAGACCATGTTTGGCGGCCGGATCGCGCATGGCGCGCTGACGGCTTCGTTCATCTCGGCGCTTCTGGGCAATGACCTGCCGGGGCCGGGATCGGTCTTTGTCGGGCTCGAACTCAAGTTCAAGCGGCCGGTCCGGATCGGCGACGAGGTGATTGCGCGCGCGGAAGTGTTGGAAAAGCTGCCCAAGGGCAACCGGGTGTCTCTGAAAGTGATGTGCTCGGTGGCGGGCAAGCCGGCTGTGACGGGCATGGCGCAGGTCGTTGCCCCCAGCCGCCCGGCCTGAACCCTGCTCATGACGGATTTCAGCGTCTTCACAGGCTATGGCGACGTTCCGCAGGCGTTGCGCGGGCTGAGCGTTGCGCTCGGCAATTTTGACGGGCTGCATGTCGGCCATCTCGCGGTGATCGAGGCGGCGAAGGCCCATGGCGCCCATGCCTCGGCGGGTTGGGCACTGGTTACGTTCGAGCCGCCGCCGGCGGTGTGGTTCGGCCGGGCAACGGAGCATTTTCGCCTGACCCTGCCGGAACAGCGGGCGGGGCTGGCCGAAAGCCTCGGCGCGCGTGCGGTTTTCGAGCTGCCCTTCGGCGAGGCAATGGCCGCGATGACCGATGAGGACTTTGTCTGCGCTGTGCTGCATGAGGGCCTCGGCGTGCGGCATGTGGCGATCGGCGCGGATTTCCGCTTCGGGCGTGGGCGCATGGGGACGAGCGAAAGCCTTCGCCATCACGCTGCCGGGCTTGGCATTGCGGTGTCGGTGGTCACGCCGGTGTTGCAGGATGCGGGCGGGGAAGCGGCGGAGGCCGGCCTCGGCAAGGTGTCGTCCTCCGACATTCGCGCCGCGTTG
>JBGSUF010000044.1:0-4014 GCA_041736285.1 Hyphomonadaceae bacterium
CTGGTGCGCTGGTTGGTAATTGTCCCTGAAAACAATCGAGTTGAGAACTCGATTATCAAGGCGGGTTCGATGGCCGCAAGCAGCCTGTTTCTGCATTCCCGACATTCACCGGACGAAGAACGACCGGCAGTTTAGGGCCAACGATGCTCTGATCGTCTTCTCGAGCGGCCGGCAGAGCCACTCCAGTCCGGTCATCGGGATGGCATGCCGCCGCCCAGCGTGACCAGGCAAGCCGGCGACCTTTTGATACCTGGCCAACCCATGTATGGCTGTCGAAGATGACGGCGTGCCTACACTTGGCAGCACGCTTGCAAAGTGGGAGGTCGGCCTAGGTGGAGACTTTTTGCTACTGGCGATGTCAGTTGCAGGCGGAACGCCCAACCATCGAGCATGTCGAGCATCGACCCGTTGAACAGCATGTAGTCGAGTTCATCGACGGCGTTTTCGTGCCGTGCAGTCCGGCCTCCCCGGCATTGCGAGAGGACAGATATCCGCAAGGGGATGATCTGGTCCCTGCCGGTTCTAGGGATTGATCTGCGCGATCAGGTCATCAGTCATTTTCCAAAGCTTCTCAGCTACACTATCTGCGTCGGCCGGGAGTTTCGGCGTAACAAGTCCTCGCCGGCTCCAGTAGCCTGTCATTGCATGGCCCGCTGCCGTAGAGGTTGCTGCAAGGACCGAAGGTGCGGCGCCCTGTTTGGCGCTGATCTGCCAAGGGCGGGTGAGGATAAACGTCCATTGCCAGGCGCCCGGCCAATGTTCCTTGCGGCCAATGTTTGAAGCTACGTAACCGGGGTCTACCGCATGGGCCCTGAGGCCGCGCGCGCCGTATCTGCGGGTAAGCTCCTTTGCGTGCAGGATGTTAGCTAGCTTGCTTTCTGTGTAGGGCTCGCGATTACGGGGCCACGGCACGGGGACCGGATTATCAGGATCAAACCGCAACGCGAATTTATGGCCCGAGGAGGAAACATTCACGACCCTGGACTCACCGAAGAGGCTGGCGGTTTCCAGCAAACGCGGGAGCAGCAGTTTGGTCAGCAGGAACGGGCCGACATAATTTGTCCCGAAGGTTTTTTAGAGGTGGCTCGGTTTATGTTTACAGTCTGCTGCTTCTTCGCTTCACGTAGCCGTTCTAGGTCTGCTCTTGCTGACTCAACTTGGGCAAAATCACTCTTCTTGCAGCCAAGGCACTGTCGCCCATCCGGATCGACCGCATTCACCGGATCATTCCCCGCATAAGCATACCGGTTGAACATGTCCGGCCGTGCGGGCGAGAACCCTACCGGATCATTCGCGAGGAACCGCCCGATCACAGGATCGTAGTAGCGGGCCTGCATGTAGACGAGGCCGGTGGCGGCGTCTTCGACATGGTCGCCAGGTAATCCTCCCTGAAAACGATCGACTTGAGAACTGGACTCTTTCGCCGGGTTCGCGGTCCAAACACATCCGGGTTTCATCAGATCCGACATTCGCTTCGACAACATCGACCGGCAATTTAGGGCCAACGACGGTCGTAGCGGGTCATCCAACTCGTGCCATTCGCGGTCTCAACAATGGCCGTTCGGGCGGGCGGGCTGGGATGCACATCGGTTTGCACCAAACCGTGAGTAGCCCGCGCAGGAGGTAGCGTCTCCCCACCTCAGGAAGCGAGACAGTGGCTTTTCCCTTCGTGGCTAGGGGTTGCCAGCGTCCCTGCGGTAGAGTCACTTTCTTGGAAGCCGTATGATCAAACCGTGCCGGAAACTGTGCTACAATTTGTGCACAAATTGTGCTACAAATTGGCCGATCGTCAGATTTAACTATCGGTTTTAATTGCAGTTTTAGTCGAATACTGACGCATCTCATCCGCCCTCTCCGCCATCGCCCTCCTAGCCCTGCCAGCCATGGTCGCCGCCCGGCCGGCCCATGCCGACAGCTTCAGCGCCGGCGTCAGCGCAGACTATCTGACCCCGGAAGACGCCGCCGCATTCTCCAAGGACATCGAACGTGAGCTGGCCGCCCGTGGTGCCAGGGTCGCCATCGTCTTCCGCTCCGGCCGTGACCGTTCCGACCTGCCGGACGGGGTGCGCTACACCCATGGCAGTTTCTGGGTCTATCAGCCGATCGACACCGAGGCGGGACGGATCAACGGCTATGTCAGCCACAACCTCTTCCACGGCGACGGCACGACGCTGGCGAAGACCCGTTCCTATCTGGCCACCGATTTCCCCTTCGAATTCGTGGCCGCCTCGAAAGTGGATGACGTCGCCATCATCATTCCGACGCCGGAGATGCAGCGCCGCATCCTCACCATGATGGTGTCTGGAGAATATGACGCGCTCAACCTTGGTGAATACTCCCTCATCGCCAATCCCGCCGACCCGACCTTCCAGAACTGCAACGAGTTCATGCTCGACGTGGTCGCCGCCGCCGCATGGGAGACGCGCGACTACATGCAGATCAAGTCCAACCTCAACGCCTGGTTCAAGCCGACCGTGATCAATGCCGGGCCGCTGATGCGCATCTTCGGCCCGCTCGCCGACGAACGCCTGCGCACCGATGACCAGCGCGGCGCGATCCGCACTGTCACCTATGCGTCGCTGTCGGCATTCATGCTGGACTTCGGCCTCGCCGAGGAGAGTTTCGTCATGACGCGCAGTCAGGTCGCAGACCGGACCGGCAGCGCAAGCTGACGCCAGCCACCGCGCCGGGGCGGGCTCACGCCTGCCCCGGTCTCTCCCTCGGCAGCGTCGACGCGCGCGGCCCCAGCGTGTCGATCAGCTTGAACAGCGCACTGAAGTCCTGGACCAGATCGCTCACCCGCGACGGATCATCCAGCGGCTTGCGCATGGATCCCGGCTCGAACAGGTCGCCGCCCTCCATCGCCAGAAACAGCTGGCCGCTGTCAAAAGCGCAGCGCAGTTTCTTGCCCTTGAACGTGTTTTCGAGGTCGATCAGCCGCTGCATCACGTCCGGCGTCAGCAGGAAGCGCGCCTCGACCTGATCGGTGGTGTGGACCTCGAACGCCTTCTCGAAGTCCGGGCTTTCCAGCTTGGCCCGCTTCAGCCCGCCGCCGAGCGCGCTGAGCGAATTGAAAATCCCGGCATCGCGCGTCACCAGCGTGTGCCCGTAAAATGCCTTGTGGAAATCAAACCGCAGGCACTGCCCGCGAAACACCGTCACCCACGTCGTGCGCGTGCCATTGCGTGAGGATGTCTGACGCTTCTGCTCCAGATGCGCCTCGAAGAACTCGAAATCCACCTCGCCGCGTTTGCCTTCCAGCCGGTCCTCGAACTTGGACCTGTCCCATGATGGCAGCAGCCGGTGTTTCTGCATCACAGACGCCAGCGGCTGCGGTCCGCAATCGGGCGCATAGGCGAGGCCCATCTCCGCCGCGATCGGTGCCACGATCAGCGTCTTCGACCGGGCCTTCATCTTCTGGATCGGCACCTGCCCCCAGGTGTAGACACCGAACGCGGCCATCGTCGCCAGAAACACAGCCATCGGCTCCTTGAAGGTCGCAAAGCCGACGCCCCCGCCGACCGCGCCGAGCACCAGCGCCGCCAGCGTCTTGGTCCGCGACTGGCGTATCGCTGACTCGCGTTCGTGCTCGGTCGCCTGCAATTCCGGCCGGATCCGCTCAGCATAGGTGCGCGCAAACCCTGCAAATTCAGGTGGCAGCCCTTCAAAGGCCCGCGCCAGCGCCGGGTCCATGTCAACGCCGAACCTGTCTTCTCCTGCCGTGCTCAATATCCGTCCCCCTGCTGCTTGTGTCGCCTGCCTGTAGCCTAGACTGCGCGGCGGGAAAGTGTAGGCGTTTCTTCCCCCCGCCTCCAACAACGCCGGAATGCCGGGAAACCGGCAAACGTCCCGTCGCCCGCGCCGTCAGATGTCGGCATAGACGTGGCGCTCATCGGCAAACCCGCCATGCGTCACCGCGCCCTCATGCGCCGGTCCGACCAGCCGGACATATTTCGCCAGCGCGCCCGAGCCATACGCTGTGACGCGCGGTGCCCAGCCCTTGCGACGCGCGGC
>JBGSUF010000075.1:0-4571 GCA_041736285.1 Hyphomonadaceae bacterium
GGCGCGGTTCGGGCGGTGGACGCGGCGGCGCTGGCGCAGGCGGCGGACGCGGCTTCGGGCCGTTCGGCTTTATCATTGTGTTGCTTGTGGCGCTGGTGGCGTGGTTTTCGACCGGCGTCGTCGTTGTCGATGCGCGCGAGCAGGCTTCGATCTTCCGATTTGGCAAATGGGTCGCCAACTACGGGCCGGGCATCCATGTCCACTGGCCGGCGCCGGTTGAAACCCATGTCGTGCTGCCGGTCGAGGAACAGCGCCAGATCCGCATCGGCGACGGTGCCGGGGAAAGCCTGATGCTCACGGGCGACGAAAACATCGTCAACGTGAAGTTCACCGTCTTCTACAAGATCCGTAGCGAGCGGCCGCAGGATTTCCTGCTCAACGTGGTCGATGCCGAGCAGACCGTGAAGGCCGTGGCCGAAAGCGTCATGCGCGAGGTGGTCGGCAATAGCGACCTCGACCGGATCATCACCACCGACCGCGACCTGATCGAGGTTGAGGTGCAAAAACAGCTGCAGCTTATCCTCGAGTCAGAGGGTGTGCCCGATCAGGACCTCCCCGAAGGCGTCACCCGCGACGAATTGCGCAGCTACCGCGCCGGCGTGGATATTCTTGGCGTGCAGATCGCCGAGGCTGAACCGCCGCAACAGGTCATTGCAGACTTCCGCGACGTGGTGAACGCCGGACAGGACGCCGCGACCTCCATCAACGAGGCGCAGAGATACGCCAACCAGGTCGTTCCTGAGGCGCGCGGTGAGGCACAGGCCATTGTCGAGACGGCGATCGGCTATCGGGACTCCGAGATCGCCCGCGCACGTGGTGAGGCACAGCGCTTCGATGCGCTGCTGCTGGAATATCGCAAGGCCCCCGCCGTGACCCGCGAGCGTATCTTCCTCGAAACGATGGAACGCGTTCTCGGCCGCTCGGAGAAGATCATTCTCGACGGCGACAGCAACACCGTCCCCTTCCTGCCGCTTGATCGGCTGGTCGGCGGCTCAACTCGCAATCAGGAGCGATAATCATGCGCTTTCTTGGTATTGGTCTGCTCATCATCGTGGCGGCCGTTCTGTTTGTCGTCTCGCAGTCGGTCTATGTCGTCCATCAGGCGCAGCAGGTCATCCTGTTGCAGTTTGGTAAGCCGGTCGAAGTGCGTAACGAACCCGGCTCCGACGAGGCTGGGCTTCACTTCAAGCTGCCTTTTGTCCAGAACGCCGTGGTGCTCGACAAGCGCAATATCGGTCTCGATATTCCGAACGTCGAGGTCACAGCGTCCGATCAGGAACGCCTCGAAGTGGACGCGATCGTCCGCTGGAGAATCCGCAATCCGCTGGAATTCTACAATCGCCTTCGCAGCGTCAGCGGCGCTGAACTGCAGCTGCAACGCTTCACCGAATCCGTGTTGCGCGAGGCTCTCGGCGATGTGGAATCGAGCGAGATCATCTCCGGCCAGCGTGCCGAGTTGATGCGCCGTATTCGCGACAATGTGAACTCGCGCATGGCGGGGACCGGCGTCGAGATCATCGACGTGCGCATCCGCCGCGCTGATCTGCCCGAAGAAAACTCCGCCCGCGTGTTCGAGCGGATGAAGTCGGCACGCCAGCAGGAAGCCCAGCGAATCCGCTCGGAAGGTCTGGAAAAGGCGCGTGAGCTTCGTGCGCAGGCCGACCGGGAAGTCACCGTCACCTTGGCCGAGGCCGAAGAACAGGCCGCCATCATTCGTGGTGAAGGCGATGCCACGCGGGCGAACATCTATGCGGAGGCCTACCAGAAGGACACCGAGTTCTTCAGCTTCTACCGCTCGATGATCGCCTATGAGACGTCGATCACGAGGGGAACGCCCATCATCCTGTCGCCGGATTCAGAATTCTTCCGGTATTTTGGCGACTCGACCGGGCAGTGACGGGCCTTCGACTTACATCGACGCCCGGGCGCGGGTCAGCATTTCCCGCGCCCGGGCCTTGAGGCCGGACCTCATCGACCGGTCGTCCTCTGGCACGGTTTTATGGACCCGCTCTTTGGCCAATAGACTTGGTCGGCCCTGCGGCGCGCTGCTTTGTGCACAGGCGAGCTTGCGGACTGAGCAGACGGGTTGCCGCTGACGGGCGAAGCGAGATAACGTATCGGTAGCGAAGGTGTCGGTGCGCGCCGGACCAGATCGTGAGGATCGCGCGCTCCCGCCTTCGTGACTGAGATTGCGCGTGTTGTGACGGGAAAACGAATGATGAGAATGAAGTCGCCCCGGGCATTGCGGGCCGTTCTGGCCTCGGCCATCGCGTCCGGCCTTGTCGCCGCTTTCGGCCTGCAGGCTGGCGCGCAGGGTCTCCCACGCGTGGCGCCCGCCGACGGGATCACACCGCGGCCCGGCGCCCCGACGGGCTTTGAGTCGCTGGCGCAGGAACTCATGCCCGCCGTGGTCAACATCTCCACGTCGAGCACGATTCTGGAAAACGGCCTCCCGCAAGTGCCGCAGGGTTCTCCGTTGGAGCGCTTCAACGAATTTTTCGGCCGCGACGGCGAGGGTTTTCGCCAGGAGGGCGCACTCGGGTCGGGTTTCGTCATTTCCGCTGACGGCATGATCGTCACCAACAATCACGTCATCGAGAACGCCGACGACATCGAGATCGAGTTTTCCGACGGCCGCCGCCTTCCCGCCCGCCTGATCGGCACCGATCCGGATACCGATCTTGCCCTCCTCAAGGTCGAGCCGGGCGAGCCGTTGTCCTTCGTTTCTTGGGGCAATAGCGACGGCGCGCAGGTGGGCAGCTGGGTGCTGGCCATCGGCAACCCGTTCGGCCTTGGCGGATCGGTTTCCGCCGGCATCGTGTCGGCCCGCTCGCGCGATATCAATGCCGGTCGGTTTGACGATTTCATCCAGACCGACGCCGCCATCAACCGCGGGAACTCCGGTGGTCCGCTCTTCAACATGAAGGGCGAGGTGATCGGCGTGAACACGATGATCTTCTCCCAGACGGGCGGTTCTGTCGGCATCGGCTTCTCGGTCCCGTCCAATATGGCTGACTATGTCGTGCGCCAGTTGCAGGAGCATGGCCGGGTCAAGCGCGGCTGGCTCGGCGTCAACATCCAGCCGGTCGACGAAGCGCTGGCCCGCAGCTATGGCATGGGCTCGGCGCGCGGTGTCATCGTCACCACCGTCACCCCGGACTCGCCCGCCTCCGAGGCGGGGCTGGAGGTTGGCGACCTCATCGTCGAGATCGGCGGCCAGCCTGTTCGCGATTCCCGTGCGCTCACCCGCATCGTCGCCGAGACGCCGATTGGCGCACCCGTCCGGCTCGACGTGATCCGCGACTGCAAGTCGCGCAACGTCACCGTCACCCTGCGCGAGCGCGAAGACGAGAGCACGACGGGGCAGGGCGAGCAGCCCGAGCCTATGATGGTGTCGTCAAGCAATGCACTCGGCGTCGATCTGGTGACATTGAATGATGACCTGCGCCGCCGTTATGGCATCCCGCGCAGCGTTGTCGGCGTTGTCGTCGACCGTGTCTCACCGCGCAGCCCGGCCGCAGGCAAGTTGCGGCGCGGCGATGTCATTGTCGAGATGGACTTTGAGGCCGTCGCCACCATCGAGGGAGCGCTGGACGCCATCACCGCCGCCGGCACCGAGGGCACGCCGCTCCTCCTGCGCGTCATGCGCAGCGAGCGCGACATGTTCTACTCCATCGAACTGGAATGATCGCCCCGGCCTGAGTTTCAGGCGCTCTCGAACAATCCGATCAACGCCCGCAGCTTTGAGCGTGCCTGCGCGGCGATCGCCATTTCGTCGTGGATGCGCTCGAACCCGGCGCTCACAGACACCTGAGCGCTCACCGCGCCACAACCCGAGATCATGGCGGGCCTCGCAAGAGACCCGCCATCTTGTTTGTGGGCGTGAGGGGGCGGGTTGCGCCGTGCGTATTGCTTTCCCCCAAAAACCGCACGCCAAAAAATTGTCCGACACCTTCGGGTCGCGCGCATGATGTTGTCAGTCTCATCCAAGGCAGGGCGGGCCGGACCGACCGATCTGATGGGGTGGCTGCGGTCTTCCAGCGCTGCGTGCGGGGGTAGCGAGCCCAAAATGCGGTCTGGCGGATGTCGGTGAAAGGGCGGCGCGGGCCAATGCTCGCCCTCGTTTCGGCCCTGGCCGGACGGTGACCCAGAGCGAGAGCGGGCGCCGTCAGGGCTTCAGCCGGCGCGTCCGATTGGAACGCACCCCAGCCCCGGCGAAAGCCAGGCATGACCACTCGCGTGCCATGCTGATGCGCCCAGCCTTGCGTCCCCGGACCGGCCCTGCCGGAGCGGATTTTTGTGCTGGGGGCCGGGGGAGGGAGGCGGAGCCTGTTCAGCCGGGCGTGGTGACGAATTCGTCGCGGTGGTAGCCCTGAAAGTGGAGCGCTGTGTTCAGGTCGGTGTGATTGATGGCGGCGCTCGCTGCGGCCGCGACCACGGGCTTGGCGCGGTAGGCGATGCCCAGCCCCGCCGCGCATATCATGTCGAGATCGTTGGCGCCGTCGCCAATGGCGAGGCTTTGGGATGTGTCGATGCCGAGCGCCGCGCAGGACCGTTCCAGCGCCTCCCGC
>JBGSUF010000133.1:0-16906 GCA_041736285.1 Hyphomonadaceae bacterium
CGCTGGGGCCTCGCTTCGGCGCGCACAAGGTCGCCGTCGCCCGCGCCCTCGGTGTCGCCGCGCTCGATGATGAGTTCGTGCTTGTCCTTCTTGTCGGCTGACACGACACGGCCACCGCCGCCCGGCATGGCGGTGAACAGGCCGACAAAGCGCCGCTGGCCGGCCTCGATCACCTTGATCACACGGGCAGTCCAGATACCGTCATCATCGTTGATGCGGCAGAGCGCACGGTCGCCGACGCCAGGGGCCTTGCCGGTCTCACGCCTGGAGGAAAAGCCCGCAAACAGCAGCTCCGGGCCGTAGACGCCATCCCGGCCCGCAGCGCGCCCGAGAAGGTCGCCGTCCGGGGTCAGGCGTTCAAACACCACAATGCCGGTTTCGGGGGGATTGTCAGCGGCGGCGAAGGCGCGCTTGCCGACGCGGGCGAGGAGGCCCTCATCTTCGAGCGCATGGAGGATGGTGCGAAGCTCGGCGCGGTCGGCGCCCTTGACGCCAAGGCCGCGAGCGATGTCGCGCTTGTTGGTCGCGTTGGGGTTTTCGGCGATAAAATCGAGGACGTGCTGTCGTGTGATCTGGGACATGCCCGGGTATATAGTGGATTCTCCGCTGGAAAGCGCGGGGCGATTTCCGGTTGGTTGTGCAAATCGAGACGGCCCTGCAGTCAGCCTCTTTGCGTAGCTGGGTTTGAAGCGAAACGGTCCGCATCTTTATCAAACTGATCGGCTCTGCTGCTTGGATCAAAAGTCCGCAAATGTAATGGCTCTCCGGGATCAGGCTCCAAAAGTTGAAGTGGTAAATTTTCTTGACTGGTCGCAGCCACAGGATGTATAAAAAAGGCCCGACTTGCTGTTGTGGTCGGCCTTCTATTGTGGTCGGCCTTCCTAAACATTGGCAAGGGAGCTGTGATGGACTGGGACTTTTACGAACCGCCTTCATTCGATTACAATCTTTGGGATGATGATAATCCGCATGGAGGACCGGAAGCCGGTCGCCCCGGCGGACCGCATCCGGACAACACACCGCCGCATAGATTGCCTGAAGTCGATGCCATTCCTCCTTTGGACGAGGACTGGGATTGCGTAAACAATGGAGTAGGATGGACGTTCTGTGGCAATGGAGCGGGCGATACTCTAATAAAACCTTCCAAATTTGCAGCCGCATGATCCCGGCCCGGTTATCATCGGGCCTGACCCGGACGAGCCGACTGAGGTTTGACATCTGATGTGGAAAGGTCGAGCCGTGCGGCGATTGCGTTTCACAGGTTCGGCCTTTCTGCTTGTGGCCGCGTTGCATTCGGCTCACGCACAGCACGTCCGGGGGTTTATTGGCCCGCAGTTCGATCAGGCGCTGCGCGATGGCGGTGAACGCGTCGTCGTGAGTTCCGGCGGTGGTAATAGGCAAGACGCGCAGCGAGCTGCGCAATATGTCATCCGCAATGACGTTACCCTGATATTTGCCAACCAATGCACGTCAGCTTGCGCGGAGTATCTCCTGATCACTCAGGATCCGATCCTGCTCCTGCCCGGCACGCTGATTGGCTTTCATCAGAACCCGGCGCTGGACTTCTGGGCGTGTGAGGCAGCGGGGTATGGAGCAGACTGTGATCCACTTCATGCCCGATATTTGCAATTGGCCAAGTTTTACAACGAGATCGGAGTATCACACGACATCTGGCGAGATCAAATGAATGCACTTGGGATGACTGTCGGCCGAGTAGAAGGGATACCGTCTTTCCGCTTGAAGCGAAACTTCATAAACGAAGCGTGGTTCCCGTCATCAAAGCAACTTGAGGACTTGTATGGCCGCAAGGTGACGACACTGGGCGGAACGCTGTGTAACGACGATCGTGACTGCCTTCAGGGAAAGATTAACGAAATTTACCCCGTCGGAACGCGTCTTGCCACGTCATTCGGGGTGATGATTTCAAGCGGCGATGACCGGGGCCGACAGCGATCTCTTTCGGCGCACGAGGTCAGTCCCATGCCGTAGACGGGCACCGGGTGTGTTGCCTTGAGACGACCTTAGTTCGGGGGGACAAAGTTTTTCGGAGTCAGGCCCCGGAAGGTGGCTCCGGTTTGGACGGTCGAGTGGCCCCCACCCAGCCCGCCCTTTTTCCGGGGCAAGAGTCCCGTTCCATTCGTGGACACGGTATTCTCGTGCCGGCAAGCGGATACGGGGGAGGCGTCTATTTCTTCCCTGCTGACTTCTTGGCTGGTGTCGTTTTTGCTGCTGACTTTTTCGATGGTGCCTTCTTCGACGCAGTCTTCGTGGCGGGCGCTTTTTTCTTCGCTTTTGATGGGGCTTTCTTCTCGCGTTCGGCGAGGATTTCGAGCGCCTGGTCGATGTTCAGGGCGGAGGGCTCCATGTCCTTGGGAAGGGTGGCGTTGGTCTTGCCGTGCTTGATGTAGGGGCCGTAACGGCCTTCGAGGACCTGCACCGGGTCGCCGGATGCGGGGTGGTTGCCGAGATCGTTGAGAACCTTGGCCTGACCGGCGCCGCCGCGCCTGAATGCCGCGCCGGAGCGTTTGTCGGCAATGAGGGTCACGGCGCGGTTCAGCCCGACTTCGAAAATCTCGTCGACGGCGGCAAGGTTGGCGTAGGTCTTGCCGTGCTGGACATAGGGGCCGTAGCGGCCAAGGTTGGCGAGGATGGGTTCGCCGTCCTCCGGGTGCCTGCCGACCTCGCGGGGGAGGCTGAGCAGCATCAGCGCTTTCTCCAGCGTCAGGGCGGCGGTGTCCCAGCCCTTGGGGATGGAGGAGCGCTTCGGCTTCTCATCGCCTTCGGCCTCACCGAGTTGGACATAAGCGCCGAACCGGCCCGAGCGCAACGTCACCGGCAGGCCCGATTCGGGGTCATTGCCGAGGGCCTGACCGTCGGGATTGATCGCGTTTTCGGCTGCCTGCGACTTGGAGAAGGGACGGGTGTAGCGACATTCCGGGTAATTCGAGCAACCAACGAACGCGCCCATGCGGCCGATCTTGAGGCTGAGTTCGCCCTTGCCGCAAACCGGGCACTCGCGGGGCTTCTCCACCGGCTCGCCATCGGCGTTTGTGGCCGGGAAGACGTAAGGGCCGAGCTGCTCGTTCAGGGCGTCGAGGACTTCGGTAACGCGAAGATCCTTTGTCTCGGCGATGGCGGCCGTGAAATCGCGCCAGAATTCCTCAAGGAAGGCCTGCCAGGCGAGCTTTCCGTCGGAAATCAGGTCGAGCTTGCCCTCCAGCGATGCGGTGAAGTCGTATTCGACATAGCGGTGGAAGAAGCTTTCGAGGAAGCCGGTCACAAGGCGGCCCTTGTCCTCCGGATGCAGGCGTTGCTTGTCGATGCGGACGTACTCGCGGTCCTGCAGGGTGGACAGGGTCGAGGCATAGGTGGACGGGCGACCGATGCCGAGTTCCTCAAGGCGCTTGACGAGCGTGGCCTCGGAAAAGCGCGCTGGCGGCTCGGTGAAGTGCTGGCTGGCTTCGGCCTTGACGAGATCGCAAGCCTCACCCTCCTTCAGGCGGGGCAGGCGGGCGTCTTCTTCGTCCTCCGACGGCTCATCGCGGCCCTCGGTGTAGAGGCGAATATAGCCATCAAAAACTACGACCTGGCCGGTCGCACGCAGGATGGCGCGCTGGTCCTTGCCGCTGAGTTCGATGGTGGTGCGCTCGAACACGGCCGCTTCCATCTGGGACGCGACGGCGCGCTGCCAGATCAGGCGGAAGAGGCGCTTTTCGTCTTCGCCTGAAATCGCGATCTGCTCGGGGCGCTGGCTGAAATCGGTCGGGCGGATGGCCTCGTGAGCCTCCTGCGCGTTCTTGGCCTTGGAGGTGTAGCGGCGGGGTTTTTCCGGCAGATACGGCTTGCCATACTGCGCTTCGATGGCGGCGCGGGCGGCGTGGTAAGCCTCTTCGGCCATCTGGACGCCGTCGGTCCGCATGTAGGTGATGTGGCCGGACTCGTAGAGTTTCTGGGCGGCCTGCATGGTGCGCTTGGCGGAGAAGCCGAGCTTGCGGGACGCCTCCTGCTGCAGCGTTGAGGTGATGAAGGGCGGGGCCGGATTGCGCCGGAGAGGCTTGGCCTCGACGCTGGTCACCCCGAAGCCGCCCGTGCGGACAGCGGCGAGGGCCGCGTCGGCAGCGCCCTTGTTACCGAGGGTCAGCTTCTGCAGTTTCTTGCCGTCAAGCTCGACGAGGCGGGCCTGAAAGGCTGCGCCGGAGGGGGAGGTGAGGTCTGCAACAACGTTCCAGTATTCATCGGTGCGGAAGAGTTCGATCTCCCGCTCCCGCTCGCAGATCAGGCGCAGGGCGACAGACTGGACGCGGCCTGCGGATCTCGCGCCGGGAAGCTTGCGCCAGAGCACCGGGGAGAGCGTGAAGCCGACCAGATAATCGAGCGCGCGACGGGCCAGATAGGCGTCGACGAGCTCGCGGTCAATGTCGCGCGGGCGGCCCATGGCGGTCGTCACAGCGGACTTGGTGATCGCGTTGAAGACGACGCGCTGGATGATCTGTCCCTTGATGACGCGGCGGGATTTCAGCGCTTCGAGGACGTGCCAGGAAATCGCTTCGCCTTCGCGGTCGGGGTCGGTTGCGAGGATGAGCGTGTCGGCGCCCTTGACGGCCTCGGCGATGTCGCGGATGCGCTGGGTCGACTTGCTGTCGGCCTCCCATTTCATCGCAAAGCCGTCCTCGGGGTCGACCGATCCGTCCTTTGCCGGCAGGTCACGGATGTGACCATAGCTGGCCAGAACCTTGTAATCCTTACCAAGATACTTGTTGATGGTCTTGGCCTTGGCCGGACTTTCGACGACGACGACTTTCATGGCGTCCTTTCCGAGGAGGGGGAGCGGCAGGCGGGACGCAACGTGGTTGCTGGCTTGCGTGTTGTCAACTCGCCCGACCGGTCGGGTGTCTTGAAGGGTGACCGGCCGGGTGTCTTTGAGGGTGACTTGAGGGGTGAATGGGGGGCTGGCGGGTGTCAGCCGTCCTCGCGGTAGGCCACGAAGGCGAGCGCGCTGAACAGGGCGGTGAGCGCGGGCGCCCATGCGGCCACAAGCGGCGGCGCGGCGCCGGCTGCGCCAAGGCTGGAGGAGAGTTCGGAGACAAAGAACAGGAGGAGGGCGATGCCCGCCCCGGACGCGATGAGGCGCGACGTTCCACCGAGCCGGGCCAGCCGCAGGCAGACCAGCGCGCCAATCAGCGTCATCGCCGTGAACAGGACAGGTGTCGCAAGCAGACCCTGCCAGTGCATCACATAGCGGGAGGTGTCGAGACCGGCATTGCGCGTCTGGGTGATGAAGTTCGGCAGTGACCAGAAGCCGATGGTGCGCGGGCTGGCAAAACGGTTGAGGAGCTTGTCGGCGTCGAGATTGGTCGGGAGAGTCAGGAAATCTGTCCGCACGGGCGGCTCGCCGGCGACATTCTCGATCACATTCTCCAACTGCCAGAAGCCCTCACGCAGGAGCGCACGTTCGGCGTCGATGCGGCGGGTGAAGGCGAAATCCGATGTGCGCCGCCCGTTGATGTAGATGCGGCTCTCTTCCAGCAGCTTCACGCGGACAAGCTCGGTGCCGTTGGGCATGACATCTTCGGCGTTGATGACGATCTGGCTGTCCGCATCGCCCTGGCGCAGCCAGATGCCGTTGCGCGACATGGTGATGGCGTCGCCGGGCGATTCCTGCAGCAGGGCGGCCCGCTCACGCTCGAAGGTCTCGCTGAAGCGCGCGCCAAGCGGGTTCAGCACCATGGTTGTGATGAAGCCGGCCAGCAGACCGAGCAGTATGACCGGACCAAGGAATGACCATCCCGAAAGGCCGGCTGCGCGGATCGCCGGAAGTTCGGAGCGCTTGGAGAGCTGCGAATAGCCCATCATCGCAGCGGCAAGGAGGGCGAACGGCATGGTCGCCTCGATCAGCATCGGAAGTTTGAAGGCGCTGAGCCGGATGGCGGTGAACAGGCCGATTTCGGTGCGGGTGCCGACCGTGCGCATCTGCTCGACGACGTCAACGAGCACGATGGCCGTCGAAAAGATCGCCAGCACGAGGACGAGCGAACGGATCAGCCCTGCGAAGATGTAGCGTTCGATGCGGCGGGAGAGGATCATGCGCTCACACCGGTCCATTGCCGGGCCGAGGCTTTGAGGGGTGCTCGCCTGAACGGCCCGAGATGGCGGGCGAGGAGGACGGCGAAAAGGATGAGCGGGAAGGCATATTGCGCCGCATTGAGCGCCGGCGTGACGACGCTTGCGGCGGGGATGCTGAGCTGGACGATGAGCGCAATCAGCGCTCCCGCCACGGCAATCCCGATACGGCGGCCATAGCCTCGGCGCGAGAAATCGCCGCCGAGCACGGCCGAAATCGCGATCATTGCCATGACGAGCGATAACAGCGGTGTGGACAGACGCGAATGCCCCTCGGCCAGATAGCGGTCAGCGTCCTGGCGCTGGAAGAAGTTCGACATGTCGGGGAAGAGCAATTCGGACAGGTAGCGGTCTGACGCCTTCAGCACGACGTCGCCCGTCTCCTTCATGAAGGGGGTGAGTTCGAATGTGGAGCGGTCGAAGTCGATGACGGTCAGGGCGCCCTTGCCATCGGTCTGCAGGATCTGGCCGTCGGTGGCGATGATGGCCGGCTGGCCCTCGATCTCGACGACCGTGCCGATGCGGGCGAGATAGTCCTTGGTGTTGGCGGGATCGCGGGTGTCGGACACGAGGATGCCGTAAAGCTGATTGCCGGAGGCTTCCCGCACGAAGACGGTGAGGCCGTCGGCGGCATTGGTGAAGGCGCCGGGGCGAACGAGCGAGGTGACAAGGTCGGCGCGCGCCTCGGTGATGGTTTCGCGCATCTGGCGCTGCGCGGTGGGCTGGACCCAGAGGTTCACGCACAGCTGCGCAAGGGCGGCGAAGACGGCGAGGCGCAGGATGGGCGATGCGATCTGCCAGCGCGTCATCCCGGCCGCCTGCGCGATGACGATCTCGGTGTCGCGGTGCAACTGGTTGAGCGCCCAGATGGTCGCGATGAACACGCCGAGCGGAAGGAGCAGCGCCATCACCTGCGGCGCGCCGAGGATGACGACGTAGAAATAGGTCAGCGCGGACTGGCGATTCTCGACAAGGAGGTCGGTCTGGGACAGGCCCTGCGCCAGAAGCGCAAGCAGCGCGAGGCCGCCGACGATCAGCAGGACCGAGCGCGCAACCGCATAAAACAGGTATCGCTGCACGCGGTTCATCGTGTTGCCAGAGCTGGGTATGTGCAATTTGTCGCTGTCATTCTCCCGCAGAGAGGTAACGAGTTGCGCTTGCGCCGTCGATCCTTAAGTTTGTGCGTCAAAGGAGATTCCCCATGAAGATCAGGTTTTCGAAATCGGCCACGGCTGATGTGCATGTGTTCATTGTCGACGAGGGTGGCAAGCTGCCCAAGGCGGCGGCGGAACTCGATGCAGCAACATCCGGGCTTCTGGCGACGGCGCTCAATGCCGACCGGTTCAGCGGCAAGCCGGGCGAAATGGTGAGCGTGGTCCTGCCAAAGGATTCCGGCGCGAAGAAGGCGGTGCTGCTCGGCGGCGGCAAGCCGAAGAAACGCGATGAACGCTCGCTGGAGATGATCGGAGCGCTGGTGGCGAGGGCGCTGGCGACGAGCGGGGCAAAGTCGGTGGCGCTTTACGGGGCGGGCGATGGCGAAATGGCGGCGCGGGCGGCGCTCGGTTTCCGGCTGGGCGCCTACCGGTTCGACACCTACCGCACCAAGCTGACCGACAAGGACAAACGCAGTGTCGACAGCTTCACCGTGGTCACGGACGGCGAAAAGGCGGCGAAGGCCGCGTGGGCCGGGCTTGAGGCGGCCTGCGCCGGGACAGAGCTGGCCCGCGACCTGATGAACGAGCCGCCGAACGTTCTCCACCCGGAGAGCTTTGCCGAACGCATGAAGGCCGAGCTGGAGCCGCTGGGCGTGGCGGTCACCATTCTCGGTGAAGCTGCGATGGAGAAGCTCGGCATGCGGTCCATGCTCGGGGTCGGGCAGGGCTCTGTCCGCGAGAGCCAGCTGGTCGTGATGGAATGGAAAGGCGCCGAGGCGAAAGCCCCGCTGACGCTGGTCGGCAAGGGCGTGTGCTTCGACACGGGCGGCATCTCCCTGAAGCCCGGCCCGCAGATGGAGGACATGAAGGGCGACATGGGCGGCGCGGCGGCCGTGTGCGGCGCAATGAAGACGCTCGCCATGCGCAAGGCCAGCGCGCATGTCGTCGGCCTGATCGGGCTTGTCGAGAACATGCCGGACGGCAATGCGCAGCGCCCGGGCGATATCGTGACGGCAGCGGACGGCCAGACCATCGAGATACAGAACACTGACGCCGAAGGCCGGCTCGTGCTGTGTGACGTCCTTTGGTACGCGCAGGAGCATCACAAGCCGTCCGCCATCGTCGACCTTGCGACACTGACCGGGGCCATCGTGATCTCGCTCGGCCATGAGCATGCCGGCCTTTTCAGCAATGATGACGCGCTCTCCGAAGCGCTGCGCCTCGCGGGCGAGGCCGAGGGAGAGACCGTCTGGCGGATGCCGATGGGCGACAATTACGACAAGCTGCTGAAGTCGAAATTTGCCGACATGCGCAATATCGGCGGGCGCTCGGCGGGATCGATCACGGCGGCGCAGTTCCTCCGGCGCTTCGTCCGCGAAGGTCAGGCCTGGGCACACATCGACATTGCCGGGGTTGCGTGGAAAGAGGGCGAGAAGTCGCCGCTCGATCCGAGTTGGGCGTCGGGCTATGGTCCGCGCCTGCTGGACCGCCTCGTGCGGGACAATTACGAGAGCTGAGCTGAGCGCCAAGCAGGCCCAGCGAACAGCGGGCTGAGGGAAAAGCGGAGGGCGTCGCCTTTGGAATGGTGGTTCTATCATCTGGAACGGACCGGTCTGGAGGCGGCGCTCTTTCCATTGCTTGAGAAATGCCTTGAGCGGGACTGGCGGGTTCTCGTCTCCAGCCCCAGCGCCGAGCGACTGGCGGCGCTGGATGAGGCGCTGTGGAGCGCGGGCGATGCCTGGAGTTTCCTGCCGCATGGACGCGATGAGGGCGACGCGGCGTTCACCGCGCGCCAGCCCGTGCTGCTGTCGGGCGGCCTCTCGCCGGTCAATGGCGCCGCCGCGCTGGTGTTGCTGGACGGCCAGAATGCCCCCCCGAAAGTGGAGGGGATCGTGCGCTGCATGGTGATGTTTGACGGGCGTGACACCGGCGCAAGAGAGGTCGCGCGTCAGCAGTTCAAGGCGGCCCGTGGCGCCGGGCTGGACGTGAAATACTACACCCAGAAGGGCGATGCGGGCTGGACGCATTCGGGATGATCCGCCTCCCGGTGCAAAACCGGCGCGAGATGGCCGCCTGACGACGGTTGCGGCATGGCGCGCGCGCGGCTATACGCCGCCGCAACGCACAGTTCTCAGGACCATACGGAGTTCCCATGGCCACCCAACGCACCTTCTCGATCATCAAGCCGGACGCGACCGAGCGCAATCTGACCGGCGCCATCAACAAGGTGATCGAGGACGCCGGACTGCGCGTCGTCGCCCAGAAACGTATTCACATGTCGCAGGCGCAGGCCGAGCGCTTCTACGATGTTCACCGCGCCCGCCCGTTCTTTGGTGAACTCGTCGAGTTCATGATGTCCGCGCCGGTCGTCGTGCAAGTGCTGGAAGGCGAGAATGCCGTCGCCAAATACCGCGAAGTCATGGGCGCGACCAATCCGGCTGACGCTGCCGATGGCACGATCCGCAAGCTCTTCGCCAAGTCGATCGGCGAGAATTCGGTTCACGGGTCGGACAGCGCCGAGAATGCCGCGCTGGAAATCTGCCAGTTCTTCTCCGAAAGCGAAATCGTCGGCTAGGTCATCTTCGCGATGACGCTGGACGAACTGATCAAGGCGCACGCCGGAACGCTCTCGGAACATCTCGGCGTGCGTTTTGTCATGGCTGGCCCTGATGAAGTGGTCTGCGAAATGGAGATGGCCGCGCGGTTTTCGACACCGGGCGGGGGCGTGCATGGCGGCGTGCTGATGGCGTTTGCCGACATTGCCGGGGCCGCGTGCGCGCGGCTTAACCTCGGGCCGGGTCAGCGCACGTCAACCTTTCAGAGCGCAAGCAATATGGTCGGCTCGATCGGCGAGGGTGTGATGACCGCGCGGTCCGTGCCGGTGCATGTCGGCTCGCGCACCATGGTGATGCTGACACAGGTGACGGAGAAGGCGAGCGGCCGTCTGCTCTGCCAGACCAGCCAGACTCAGATGACCCTTCCGGCCTGAAGCCTGCGGGCGATGTCCGCCACCGCCTGCGGATAAAGCCGGTGCTCCTGCGCGAGCACGCGCCCGGCGAGCGCTTCGGGCGTGTCATCGGGAAGGACGGGGACGCGCGCCTGCGCGATGATCTCGCCTTCGTCGACACCGTCCGTGACGTGATGGACGGTGCAGCCCGCCTCAGCGTCACCGGCGGCTATGGCGCGGGCGTGAGTGTCGAGGCCGGCGTATTTTGGCAGAAGGCTCGGATGGATGTTGACCATGCGGCCCGCCCAGCGGCTGACGAGGAAGGGCGACAGGATGCGCATGAAACCAGCCAGGGCTACGAGTTCCGTTCCGGCTGCGCGCAGGGCCGCGTCGACCTGAGTTTCGAAGGCTTCGCGGTCCTTGCCATAGGGCTTGTGGTCGATGACGGCCACCGGGATTGCGGCGGCGCGGGCGGTATCTATGCCGGCGGCTTCCGGACGGTTGGACAGGACAAGGACGGGCGCGGCGGGGTAATCGGGCTGCGCGCAGGCCTGCAGGAGCGAACCCATGTTGGAGCCGCGCCCGGAAATCAGGATGGCAAGGCGGATACGGCGCAGACCGTTCATCAGTCGGCAGCCTTCAGCGCGCCGATAATCCACGGGCTTGCGGAGAAGCCGAGGCTTTCGGTTTGTGCGGTGCAGGCGGCGGTGAGTTCGGCAAGAACGGCGTCAGCCTGTGCGGCGGTAACGCAAAGCACCATGCCGACGCCGAGATTGAAGGTGTCGCGCAGGTCATCCTCCGGGATCTGTCCGGTTTCCTGGAGCCAGCGGAAGACGCCCGGACGTGGCCAGCTGGCATAGTCGAGGTCGGCCTGCAGGTGATCCGGCAGCATGCGGGGGACGTTTCCGGGCAGGCCGCCGCCGGTGATGTGTGCGAGGCCGAGGAGGCGACCGGCGCGCAGCAGGGGCAAGAGCGTGCTGGCGTAGAGCGCCGTGGGGGTGAGCAGGGCGTCAGCGAGGGTGGTTGAGGGGGCGAAGGGGGCCGGATCGTTCCAGTCGAGGCCGGAGCGCTCAACCACCTTGCGGATCAGCGAGTAGCCGTTCGAATGCGGCCCGGATGCGGGCAGGGCAATCAGCGCGTCGCCGACCTGCATGTCACCGGTGCGGGGAAGCACGGCGCTGCGCTCCACCGCGCCGACCACGAAACCTGCAAGGTCATAGTGGCCGTCTTCATACATGCCCGGCATTTCGGCCGTCTCCCCGCCGATCAGCGCGCAGCCGGACCGTCTACAGCCCTCGGCAATGCCGGAGATCACCTGCGCGGCAACGCCCTCATCGAGGCGGCCGGTTGCGAAATAATCGAGGAAGAAAAGCGGCTCTGCGCCCTGTGCCAGCACGTCGTTGGCGCACATGGCGACGAGGTCGATGCCGATCGTGTCATGGCGGCCGGTGGCGAAGGCGAGCTTCAGCTTGGTGCCGACACCGTCCGTCCCGGACACGAGGATCGGGTCTTCGTATCCGCAGGCCTTCAGATCAAACAGGCCGCCAAAACCGCCAAGGTCGGACGCCACTCCGGCGCGGCGTGTGGCACGCGCCATCGGCCTGATCGCATCGACAAGACGGTCGCCGGCGGCGATGTCGACACCGGCGTCACGATAGGAGAGGGGTTTGTCGTTCTGGGCCATTGCAGGGTATCCGGGGGCGATTGCGATGCTCCCCTATGGACGAGGGTGGCCTGCCGGATCAAGCGCGCTGTTTGTCCACGTCCCCGCGCGGGCGCAGGTCTCCGAGGAGCGCCGCAATTCCGCCGCGCCGCGGGTGCATTGACGGGCGGGATGAAAAACCGGGTCGCAGCGGCTTTTCCCGGTTCGCAAGAGCATGGCGAATTGGTAGAGAGTATCAAGCAACACAGGATGAGGCCCAAGATGATTCGAGTGCTGCAAAGCGTGCGCGGAATTGAACGCTCGGCCAACATGGTCGGGCGGAACATGAGCCCGGCGTCCGTTCGGACGGCGTTTGTGGGCCACTCCGCGAAGAACCGGGCCGCGAAGAACCGGGCCGCGATGAACCCGGCCGCGATGGTGCGGGCGGCGCTGGGTTGGCTGTTCCTGTCGCTGGCAGCATTGGTCCTGATGGCCCCGGCGGCGCGGGCGGACACGCGGGCTGTCTACACGATCACCAATATCGCCGTGGACGAGCAGGCGGACAGCAACATTGCAGCGCAGGAAAACGCCTTTGCCGCCGCGAGGATCATCGCGGCGCGGCGGATGCTGGAAAAGATCACCCTGCCGGAGGATCGCGGCGTGGCTGGCGGCCTGCAGATCGACTACGAGCTGGCGCGCAGGCTGGCGGCGGCGGTCGATATCGTCGAGGAAAACCGGGGCGGCAACGTCTATCGCGGCAAGCTGTCGGTGGTGCTCAATCCGGTCGAGGTGCGCGCATATCTTGAGGGGCTGGGTGTGCCCTATGTGGACCGTCAGGCACCGCTGGCGCTGCTTGTCGTGGATGCGGGCAGCGCGCTGGCCTATGCGCTGGAAAACGAGAACATGTATGCCCTCGCGCCGTGGAAGATTGCTCGCGTGCGCGGCGAACCGACCGATGATGCGGACTATTCGGCGCTGCAGGCGCAGGCCGGGGCGCAGCGCGTCATTCTCATTCGCAATGTCGGCACCGGAAGTGCAGCGCGCGCCGAACTGACACTCTGGACACCGGGCGGCGTTTCGCCGTTCGGATCGACGCGGCCGAGTGCTTCGCCCGCCGAAATCGCCGTGTCTCTGACGGACACGCTGGACACATCCTGGAAGGAGCAGGCGATCGTGCGCTCGGACACGCGGACGATCGTGCAGGTCACCGTGCGCTATACCGGGATTGCCGACTGGGTCAGCCTGCGGGAGTCGCTTTCACGCTCGCCGCTGGTGTCGCAGTTCCAGATCGAGGCGCTCGCGAGTGACGGCGCGGTGGTGGCGTTCACGTTCGCGGGCGATGTGGAACGTCTCAAGAGCGACCTGCTCCAACGCGGCGTGACGCTGGAGACGGCGGCTGATGGCTGGGTGATGCGCACGGCAAGTGCGAGCGCAGCGGCGCAGCGCCAGACACGGACGACTCCGGCCACAACGCCGGTCAGTCGCCCCGCAGGCGGTGAGTGAGCCGGTCTCCCGGCCGGACGACGCGGAGAACCCGGCAGGGACCGATGGCAAGGTCAGGCCGCAGGCGCGCAATGACAGTCGCGGGGTCAGCCCGGCGCGGCGGAATGTGAATCATGGCCTCGGGCAAGGGCAGGGGCTGGACTCGCCAGAGCCTGTTTTCGACGATGGCGGGCAGGGTCGGCTCGACTTGCAGCTCCCGGACACGCAGGCGGCGCGGGGCGAGGTTTTCCGCTCGGCGGCCAATGAAGATGCCTTTGACAGGCTGGCGCTCTGGCCGCACTGGCCGTCACCCTGGCTCGGTGTTGTCGGGCCACGGTATTGCGGACTGACGACGATGGCCGTCGACTTTGCCGCGCGCACGGGCGTGATGAGCGTTCACGGGCATGATTTCGACGCGCTGGACGAGGCGGAACTGGCGCCGCTGGCACGGGGCGGCGTTGCCATTGACGATGCGCATGTCGTTCAGAACGGGATGCACCTGCTGCGCCTGATGAATGCGGCGCAGGAGACCGGCGGGACGGTGGTGCTGTTTGCACATTCGCGGCCGGGCGGATGGGAAATTGATCCGCCGGACCTCGTGTCGCGGCTGCGGGCCACGCCCATTGTCGAGATCGCACCGCCGGATTTGGCACTGATGGCGATGCGGCTTCGGGCGGCGGCGCGGGCGCAGTTCATCCATATGGATGGTGAGGTTGCACGGTATTTCGCCCTCCGGCTGGCGCGGCGCTACGGGCTGATCGAGCCGGTGATCCGGATCACGCGGGACACGCTTGCGGAAACCGGCCACCGGCTGACGACGGCGCTGGCGCGGAATGTTCTGGCGCAGGTTAGGTTGGGCGGGGGTGAGGACATGGTCCCGGGGCTCGGTTTGATGGGTGAGGACGAGTGATGACGCAGGAGACCGGGAAGGTGCAGGGGTCGACCAAGGCGGCAGGGCGGCAGGAAAAGCCGTCGCTGGAAATTTTGCGCTACCGGGCGAACGGTCCGGTGTCGATCGATTCGCCGGAACGCTTCTTCAACCGGGAGCTGTCGTGGCTGGACTTCAATCAGCGCGTCATGGAGGAGGCGGAGAACACGGCCCATCCTCTCTTGGAACGACTGCGCTTCCTGTCGATTTCGGCCAACAACCTCGATGAGTTCTACATGGTTCGCTATGCGGGCCTTCGCGAGCAGATGCGCCAGGGGATCACGCGCGCCTCGCAGGACGGGATGACGCCGGTCGAGCAGGTCGACCGCATTCGCGTGGTTTCCGGTCAGATCATGGCGGACCAGCAGGCGTGCTGGGATGCACTCTCGGCGGAGATGAAGGCGGCGGGCATGGAAGTGGTCGGCGCGGCTGACCTTGACGGAGAAGACTTTGCGGCGGTGCGGGCGCATTTCGATGACGAGCTGTTCCCGATCACGACGCCGCTGTCTGTCGATCCGGCGCATCCGTTTCCGTTCTTGCCCAACCTCGGCTTTGCGATCGCCTTTTCGCTGCATGGGGAGAGCGGCGGCGGGCTGATGACGGGGCTGGTGCCGATGCCTTCGCAGGTGCGCCGTTTCGTCCGGCTGCCGGATGACCAGCCCGACCACTATCGTTTCATCCCGGTTGAAGAGGTGATCGGACTGTTCGTGGAGGAGTTGTTCCCCGGTTTCCGGGCGACGGGGCGGTGCCTGTTCCGGATCGTGCGTGACAGCGATATCGAGATCGAGGAAGAGGCCGAAGACCTGATCCGCGAGTTCGAGATCCTGCTGAAACAGCGCAGGCGCGGGCGGATCGTCCGGATCAAGATCAACAATCAGGGCGACCCGTCGCTGAAGGCGCTGATCCTGCGCGAACTGGAGGTGGACCCGGCGGACGTGGTGGAGACTGACGGGCTGTTGGGGCTGTCACAGCTCTCGGAGCTGATCATCGACGAGCGCCCGGACCTGCAGTTTGCCCCGTATGAGCCGCGCTTTCCGGAGCGGGTGCGCGAGTTCGGCGGCGATCTGTTCGCAGCGATCCGGCACAAGGACATGATTGTCCATCACCCGTTCGAGAGCTTCGACGTGGTGGTGCAGTTCATCAAGCAGGCCGCGCGCGACCCTGACGTGGTGGCAATCAAGCAGACACTCTATCGCACCAGTTCCAATTCACCCGTCGTGGCGGCGCTGATCGAGGCGGCGGAGGCGGGCAAGAATGTCACCGCGCTGGTCGAGATCAAGGCGCGTTTCGACGAGGAGGCCAATCTGCGCTGGGCACGGGACCTGGAGCGGGCAGGGGCAAAGGTCGTCTACGGCTTCATCGACTACAAGACGCACGCCAAGATGAGCCTGATCGTGCGGCGCGAGGCCGGGGAGCTGCGCTATTACACCCATTTCGGAACGGGCAATTATCACCCGATCACGGCGCGCATTTACACCGACCTGTCGCTGTTCACGGCGAGCGAAAGCTTTGGCCGGGATGCCAACAGGCTGTTCAATTTCATCACCGGCAATCGCGACCTGCCGCGCAAGTCACCGGAGTTCGAGCACATCCGGATGTCGCCGCTGACGCTCGAAAGCGAGCTGGTGCGCCACATTGATCTGGAGATCGAAAACCACAAGGCGGGCAAACCCTCGGGCATCTGGGCGAAGATGAATGCGCTGGTCGATCCGGATGTGATTGATGCGCTCTACCGGGCGAGCATGGGCGGGGTGCCGGTCAATCTGGTGGTGCGCGGCATATGCTGCCTGCGGCCCGGCATTGAGGGGTTGTCGGAGAACATCCACGTCAAGTCCATCGTCGGGCGCTTTCTGGAGCATTCGCGGATCATCTGCTTTGCCAACGGGCACCGGCTGCCATCAGACCATGCGAAGGTGTTCATCTCCTCGGCGGACTGGATGCAGCGCAACCTGAAGCGGCGTGTGGAGACGATGGTTCCGATCGTCAACCCCACCGTTCACCGGCAGGTGCTGAACCAGGTGATGGTCGCAAACCTGAACGATGATGTGCAGAGCTGGGAACTCGGGCCGGATGGCACATATCGCAGGATCAGACCGGCGGCGAAGACACAAGGGTTCAGCGCTCACGCCTATTTCATGACGACGCAGAGCCTTTCGGGTGCAGGCCGCTCGCTTGAGGTGAACCTCCCGCCGCGCCTGACGCCGAAGAAGACGCGCAGCGCAAAGACGGGTAACGGAAAATGACCACAGACCTCCTTCGTGTCTTCAAGCGCAGTCGCCTGCGGGTCGAGGGCACGCGCAGGGCCGTCGTTGACATTGGATCGAATTCGGTTCGGCTCGTGGTCTATCATGTGCGCGGCGCCTGCCAGATACCGCATTATAACGAGAAGGTGATGGCCGGGCTGGGCCGGGGGCTGAGCAAGACCGGCGCGCTGAATTCCGAAGGCGTCGAGATGGCGGTGTCGGCGCTGCGCCGGTTTCGGGCGATCACGCAGGGGCTGGGCAATGTGCCGGTCGAGGCTTTTGCGACGGCGGCAGTGCGGACGGCGACCAACGGAGCGGCCTTTGTGGCGCGGGTGAAGGCGGAAACCGGCATCGACGTGCGCGTCCTGAGCGGGCAGGAGGAGGCCGTCG